>JAZDIV010000142.1:0-13785 GCA_043804695.1 PVC group bacterium
TTATTATACTTTTCATCATGGTGTTCTCCTTTAAATTTCGCCCCGCCGGCGCCAACCTCGTCGCGGCGACCTTCTGGGCGCCACTTTTGGGCGGTCTAAACCCCGCCGCTACGATATTTGTTGTCCCGATGACGATCGGGATGCGCCTCAGGCGCAAAATTCCGAAACAGTAAATTAGCTCGCTGCGCTCGCTACTTTATAAGATAAACCATTCTGATTTTTTCGAAGAAAAAATCAGATTAATATGCTATTTGAGCTGTGCGCTCTTTCGGACAAAGCTCAAAAAGCATAACCGATGTTGAAATGAAACCGGCCGCCGGTGTCGTTCCAGCCGTCGGTGTGCAGCGGCCAGCCGTAGTCAAGCTTGATCGGGCCGATCGGCAGGTAGAGCCGGAGCCCGATCCCGGCTCCCGACTGCAGGTTCCGGAACCACTGATCGCCGAAAACGGTCTCGTCCATCTCCCAGTCCTTGGCGGCCCAGACGTTTCCGATGTCGCAGAAGAACGCCCCGCGGACCATCTCGATGATGGGGAAGGTGTACTCCACCGAGCCCATCATCATGGAGTCCCCGCCGACGGGATCGCCGTTGGGGAGCCCGGTCCGGGGATCGGTTCCCTCGGGGCCGACCTCCCGGTAGCGGAACCCCCGGATCGTGTTGGCCCCGCCCAGGAAGAACCGCTCGTAGACCGGTACGATTTCCGTGTTGCCGTACGGCTCGGCGGTCCCGGCCCGGTAGCGGAAGCCGAGAATGTGCCCTTCAAAGATCGACAGGTAAAAGCTGTTGTCAAAGGTGGTTTTGATGAACTCCTTGTCTCCGCCCAGAATGCCCCCCGCCACCTCGCAGGCGAGGGTGTTGTTCATCCCCCGGGTGGGGATCAGGAAGCTGTCCCGGGTGTCCCGGGAGATCGAGGGGGTCAGGCTGCTGACCAGGTTCGTCCCTTCCTCGCTCTGAATCGACCAGTCGGCGTCATCGTCGATATCGTAGATATCGACGTTTTCCAGGCGATAGGTCAGGCCCAGCTGGGTGAAGGCGGTCAGGAGCTTCCGGAGGCGGATATCGCCTCCCAGCCGTTTCTCGTTGTAGTCGGCCCAGGAATGGGTCCGCCGGTACAGGTCCACCCCGAAGGAAAGGGGGATGCCGAAAAGCCAGGGCTCGACGAAGCTGATCTCGTAATTCGACTTGCTGGACCCGAACTCGGCCCTGATCTTCAGCTTCTGCCCGTCTCCCATGAAAAACGGCGGGTTGAAGAGGTCGAAATTCCCCTGGCCGATCTCGACGAAGCCGATGAAATCATCCTCGGAACTGTAGCCAACTCCGAACATGAACTCACCGGTCTTCTTTTCTTCCAGGCGGACCATCAGATCTTTCCGGTCCGGGATCTTGGTGGGGAGGGGATCGATGCTGACCCGCTGGAAAAAGCCGAGGTTCTGCAGCCTCTCCTGGCTCCTCTTGACTTTGATGCCGTTAAAAATCTCCCCCGGCTTGACCAGCAGTTCCCGGCGGATCACGATGTCCCGGGTGATCTTGTTCCCGGTGATGTCGATCCGGCTGATGTACGAGATCTGGTTCTCCCGGATGGCATAGGTGATGTCCATCCGGCCGGTTGCCTGGTTAAGAACAGCGCGCGGGTTGATGTCGGCATCGATGTACCCCCGGGCGAAGTAAAAGTCGCGCAGGGCCACGGTGTCCTTGCGCAGGGCCTCGTAAGAGAAAACATCCCCTGTCTTCAGCGGGAGCAGTATTTCCAGATCCGCCACCGGGAAGTTCTCGTTCCCCGCCAGCCGCACCTCGCCGGCGTGATACTGTTTCCCCTCGCTGATGGTGATAGTGATGTACAGCCCGGTGCCGCCGTCGCCGACGGTCTTCTCGACATCGAGGATCTTCATGTCGAGATACCCCTGGGACCGGCAATACACGGCGATGCGGTCCAGATCGGCATCAAACTCTTCTTTCTTGAAGAAGCCCCGGTGGAGGATGGAGAAGAGCGACTGGGCGTGGGTCTCCATGACCCCGCGGATGTCGCTTTCATCGAGATTGACGGCGCCCGCGATGGTTATCTCCTTCACCCTGATCTCATGGCCCTCGCGGATATTGATGAAGACGGCCGCCTCGCCGGAGTCGGGGTCGATTTTTTCCTGGTAGCTGATGCCGGTCTGGTAGTAGCCCTCTTCCTCGTAAAGCTTGTAAATGGCGTTTATGTCTTCGTTGAGGCGGGCTTCCGACAGGACCTCGCCCGGGGTGGTTTTGATCTTTTCCTGCAGATCCTCGTCGTCGAACTCCCGGTTCCCCTCAAAGACGATCTTCTTGACGATCGGCTTCTCCTCGACCAGGAAGAGGACGTCCACTTCGCCCCCGGGCAGTTCTTTCGCTTCAACCTGGATGGAGGAGAAAGGCCCCCACTCGTGAAGCCGCTTGAGATCGGCGTTGAGATCTTCCTGCAAGTACCGGCTCCCGTCCCTGGTTTTGATGCGGGCCAGGACGGCCTCCCGGCTGATCCGGCGGTTTCCTTCTATCTCCACTGAGGCGATGATCTTCTCCCTCTCGGCGGCGGAAGGGCCGGGGCCGGCGAACACCCCCCCCAGCACCAGGGCGGCGGCCAGCAGCCGGCAGATCCCCCGTTCCATTCGCCCATCACTCCTCGGTATCGGCGTAATCTTCAAATCGGGTATATCTCTTGATGAAGGTTAACTTGATCTCCCCGGTGGGGCCGTTTCTCTGTTTGGCGACATGAGCAAAGACCATGTTCTCCAGGCGAGGATCATCTTCGATCATGTCGGGATACGCCCCCGGTCTCATGATCAGGACGACCAGGTCGGCATCCTGTTCGATGGCCCCCGACTCCCGGAGGTCGGCCAGCCGGGGGCGGCGGTCGGGCCGGTCTTCGGGGCCCCGGTTGAGCTGGGAGAGCACCAGGACCGGAATGTCCAGTTCCCGGGCCAGCGATTTCAGGGAACGGGAGATGTCCGAGACCTCCTGCTGCCGGTTCTCGCCCCGGCCGGTCGTCGCCTGCATTAGCTGCAGGTAGTCAATGATCAAAAGCCTGACATCATAGCGGGCCTTCATGTTCCGGGCCCGGGCCCGCAGCTCGAGGTTGGTGGCGCCCGGCAGGTCGTCAATATAAATTGCGGCGTCGGAGAGACGGCCGGCGGCGTGGGCCAGCTTCACCATGTCCTTGGCGGAAAGAAAGCCGCGGCGGAGGGACTGGGCGTCGACCCGGGCATGGGCGCAGAGCATCCTCCGGGCGAGCGCTTCGGCGCTCATCTCCAGGCTGAAAATGCCGACCGGCTTCTTCTCCTCCAGGCCCACATGTTCGGCGATGCTGAGGGCAAAAGCGGTCTTCCCCATCGAGGGGCGACCGGCAAGAACCGTCAGCTCGGACGCCTGGAGCCCGCAGGTGAGATTATCCAGGTCGCGCAGGCCGGTGGAGAGCCCCGTCACCATCGCCTGGCTCCCCTCCCGGGCGTCAATCTCCTCCATGATCTCCTTGAGCAGCTGGCGCATGGGCAGAAGCTTCTGCCTGACCCCCCGCTGGGTCAGCTCAAAAAACTTCCTCTCGACCTCGTCCAGCACCACCGCGGTATCGGTCGTTTCCTGGTAACAGTGATTGACGATCCCGGTCGAGGTGGCGATCAAATCCCGGAGCATCGCCTTCTCGGCCACGATCTTCAGGTGAGCCTCGAGATGGGCGGTGGTGGGGATGTATTCCATCAGGGAGATGACGTATTCCTCGCCGCCGGCCGCCGCCAGCTCCCCTCTTTTTTTCAGGGCATCGACCAGGGTAATCGCGTCCGCCGGCGTTCCCGCGTCATAGAGGGAAACGACGGCGTCAAAGATCTTCCGGTGGGAGCTCTGGTAAAAGGACTCCCCGCTGATCTCTTGGATCACCCGGGGGATCGCTTCCTGCTCCAGCAACATCGCTCCCAGAACGCTCATCTCGGCCTCAATGTTGCGGGGCTGGGACCGGACTGATCTCTGTTCTCCGTTTTCGGGCTGAGGAGTCATGACAGAAAATAGCCCCCGCTCTGCTCGGGCAAGGTTCCGGAGTGATGGAGTGATGGGGTAATGGAGTGTTGGAGGGCACCCAGTACTCCAGTACTCCAGTACTCCAGTACTCCATATTTATTTAACATATATGTAACTGCCGCAAACAACATGAAATCCTCTGTGGGATATATTATTATCCTACTCCTTCACCACCCAGAGCTTGATCTGGGCGGAGACGTCGGGGGCCAGGGAAATGGGTATGGCATAAATTCCCAGCTTCTTGATCGGGTTTTCGAGCTTGATCTGGTGTTTATCCACCTCGAAGCCTTCCCGGACCAGCGCCTCGGCGATGGTGGAGGAGGTGACCGAACCATAGAGCGTGTCCCCCTCGCCGGCGGCTACGGCGAGCGTGCAGGACAGCTCGGCCAGACGGCCGGCCAGTTCCCGTGCCTTGAGAGCCGCCTTCCCTTCCTGCCGCTTCTTTTTCTCCCGGGCCCGGGCGAGGAGCGCAATGTGGTGCTCGGTCGCCGGATAGGCGAGTTTCCGGGGCAGCAGGTAGTTGCGGGCGTAGCCGGGGGCGACGTCGAGAATCGTTCCCTCTTCACCCAGCTGAACGTGATCTTTGATGAGGATTACTTTCATTGTGAACCAGCTCCCTTCGGTCGCAAATTTATGTTACTAATATTTTACTGTAATAAACATAAATTGATTATGCTGACGGGATTAGTTTAGATCCAACAGTTCACGCCGTAACAGTAATTTCTCTTCATTGTTGCCCCGATGGATATCCAAATTGGCCGGTAATCCGAATCCCGACGGATACCGGGACAATTCCGAAACAACAAGTTCTACTCTGCGACATAGGGTAACAACGCCATATAACGCGCCTTCTTGATCGCGGAGCTGATCTGACGCTGGTGCTTGGCACAGTTGCCGGTGATGCGCCGGGAGAGCATTTTCCCTCTTTCGGTTATGAACTGCCGAAGGGTGTCGATATCCTTATAGTCGATCCGGGGCGTCTGGCCGTCACAGAAGCGGCACCGCTTCTTGACGTAGAAGACGGGCCGCTTCCGGGGACCGTTACTCTTTTTCTTCTTGAATACTGGCGACATTCTATTCTCCTCAGGTATCGGGGTTCACTTAAAAGGGCGGAAGGTCCTCTCCCTCTTCCAGTTCAGGGCCGCCCGGGGACGGTTCCGGCGGGAAATTCACTTCATAGGGAGCCGGCGGGGGAGCGACATCGTCTTCCCCCCGTGCTCCTCCCCCGGCGGGGGCGGAGAGGAACTGGACCCGGCGCGCCCGGATTTTATGCTTGCTCCGCTTCTGGCCGGACTCCTTGTCGGTCCAGGTATCGAGCTTCAGGCTCCCCTCGATTAAAACCGAGCTTCCCTTTTTCAGATACTCTCCGCAGGTCTCCGCCTGCCGGGCCCAGACTTCGACGTCAACGAAACACACGTCTTCCTTCCGTTCGCCGTCCTTGGTCCGGTACACCTGATTGACGGCGAGACCCAGCCGGGCCACGGCGGTACCCTGCGGCGTATACCGGACTTCCGGATCCCGGGTCAGATTCCCCCCTAAAATAACCGTATTGACACTGACCATTTCACACCTCCTTTATCTCTCCTCCGAAGCGGCAGCCGCCCGGGGAGATCTTACCATTCCCGTTTTATTCCGCGAATTCCGATTCGGCGAAGGCGACATCGTCTTCTCCTCCCTCCTCGCCGGGATACGGAGGCGCGGACTCATACACCGGCCCGGGCGCGGGCATCCCCTCTTTATAAGCTTCCCCCGCCAGCTCGATGGCCGCGCGGCTTTTCGAGCGGACTATGATGGTCCGGACGACGGCGGGATTGAGCCGGAGGCTGTCCCGCAGCCCGATCATCCCTTCGGGCGGATGGGTGAAGTGAGAGATCACGTACAGCCCCTCGCTGCGCCCCTCAATGGGATAGGCCAGCTTGCGGCGCCCCATGCTTCCGATGTTCAGCACTTCCCCGCCCGCCTTCACGATCTCTCCCGAGATCATCTCCCGGGCCCGGGAGAAATCGCCGTCTCCCCACTGGGCGTCAATGATGTTTACCATCTCATACGGATTCAATCGGTGACCTCCTCGTCTTTCATGATTTCTTTCCTGTTAACCCAATTTATTCATAAATCGGGTTAGTTTTGAACCACGTCAATGATAGCATCTGTAGTAACATGACAGATGATAACTCTGACCGTTCATGAAAATTTTCAATTTTCATGAACGGTCAGAGTTAAAATAGTTCATCGCGCTTTCAATGCCCCTTTCCAGGATCCCGGCAACCGCCGCCACCGCTCCGGAGACGGCCCGGTCATAGCGGGCGTTTTCATCCCTGCCCGGCCGCGAAAGCACATGGCCCGTCAGGTCGTCCAGATCGCCTCCGCCGACCCCGATTCTGATCCGGACAAACTCCCGCGTGCCGAGCGACCGGATGATCGACTCCAGGCCGTGGTGGCCGCCGGCGCCGCCCTGGCGACGAATCCGGATCATCCCCGGGGGCAGATTGACATCATCCGCCACCACCAGAAGGTCCCGGGCGTTCAGTTCATAATAGTCCATGATCGCCCGGACCGGGCCGCCGCTGGCGTTCACGTACGCGGCCGGTTTGACCAGAAGCAGGCTTTCACCCTTCCAGTCCCCCCGGCCCACCCAGGCCGAGGGCGCGCGCTTCTTCTTCCAGGCGATCGCGGCTTCCGCGGCCAGGGCGTCCGCCACCAGGAAACCCAGGTTGTGCCGGGTCCTCCGGTAACGAAGACCCGGATTGCCAAGACCCACTATTATTTTCAAAATGTATCAGTCGGCTTCAGATGTACCGTTCTCATTTTTTCGCCCCGCCCCGAAGTATAAATCGGGTTAGTCCTCTTTCCCCGCCTCCTCTTCGGTTCCGGCCTCCGGCTTGCTTTCGGCCTCCCCTTCCGCGGCTTCGGCCCCGGCGGCGGCTTCTTCCGGAGCCTTCTCCTCCTCCTCGATGGCCGGCGCGGCGACGGTGCAGATGCTGATCCCGGAGTCGGTAAGGATCTCGATCCTCTCTGCGATCGGTATATCCCGAACGTAAAGGGTGTCCCCGATGGCGAGGGCGGAAACGTCCACGGCGATCTTGTCCGGCAAATCACCCGGCAGGCATCGAATCTCGACCTCGCGCAGGATGTGTTCCAGTATCCCCCCATCCCGGATCACTCCCACCGCTTCGCCGACGGCGACAACCGGAACGGTGGCGGTCAGCTTCACGTCCAGCGCGATCTGCTGAAAATCAATATGGAGAACTACGCCGGCCAGATGATCCATCTGGATCTCCTTGACGATCGCCGGGGTGGCCTGCTTCCCGCCGTCCCGATCAATCACCAGGCTGATGATCTGGTTTTCATGGAGCGGGCCGGCTTTCTTCTGTACGCCGGCCAGGTCCAGCGCCAGTGAAAGCGCATCCTCGTCTCCCCCATAGAGAACGGCGGGCACCAATCCGAGGCGGCGGAGCCGCCGGGGCCGGCGGCCGCCGACTTCGGAACGCGTCTGAACGGTTATCTCCAGCTGTGCCATGACGATCACTCCTTCTTATTTTGATTTTCTCTCCGCGGTTTCTGATGGGCTTCCTGATACTCGAAAAGAATGCTGACCGGGGTGTCGAGGTGGATCCGGTTGATGGCCTCTCCCAGCAGGTTCGCGATCGATATCACCTTGATCTTGGGCGAACGCAGAGCTTCCTCTCCGAGGGGGATGGAGTCGCTCACCCAGAGTGTCTTCAACGGGGAGTTATTGATGTTCTCCACCGCTCGTCCCGGCAGCACCGGATGGGTGATCACGGCGCTGACATCCCTCGCCCCCTTCTCCCGGAGAACCCGGGTCGCCCCCACCAGCGAGGTCCCGGTCGAGATCAGGTCGTCAACGATCAGGATGTCTCTTCCCTTCACGTCTCCGATGACATTCTGAATCTCGGTGCGGGCGTCCCCCAGCCGGCGCTTGTCAACGATCGCCAGGGGGCAGCGGAAATCGCGGGCGAAGTGATCGGCGATCTTGATCCCCCCGACATCGGGGGATGCCACCGTCATCTGCTTCCGTTTCGGCACGGGGAAAATCCGCTTCAGGTACTTGATTAAAACCGGGGCGGCATAGAGATGATCGACCGGGATATCGAAGAACCCCTGGATCTGGGCGGCGTGAAGGTCGATGGTGAGCAGCCGGTCGGCGCCGGCAGCGGTGATCAGGTTGGCGACCAGTTTGGCCGTGATCGGCACCCCGGGCCGATTCTTCCGGTCCTGCCGCCCGTAGCCGTAGAAGGGGAGCACCGCGGTGATCCGGGACGCGGAGGCCCGGCTCAGGGCGTCGATCATGATCAACAGCTCCATCAGGTTTTCATTGGGCGGGGGCGGGCTCCCCTGGATCAGGAAGACGTCTGCGCCCCGGACGTGTTCTTGAATCTCGACCGCCACCTCGCCGTCCGGATACCGGGCAACCCTGGCAGCACTCAATGTCATCTTCAGGTAGCCGGCGATCTTCCGGGCCAGTTCCCGGTTGGAGTTGCCCGCGAACAGCATCAATTTGTGATTGATCATCTTGCCTCTCCTATAAATTAGCTCGCTGCGCTCGCTAATTTATATCGGACTCCCCCGATTGAATCAATCGGGGGAGTCTGTTGGTTAACGATACTATTATCATCGAGGCAACACTATAAAAAGCCTTATAACCTCAGCCACTCTTTACCACATGGAATATAATTTATCAGTCGGCTTCAGACATACCGTTCATATTTTTTCGCCCCGCCCCGAAGTATTAATCGGGGAAGAAAAAATAAGATTATTGTCCCGACTCATTTATTTAAAACAGTGTCATCGGGATCCAGACGGATGCCGGGAAAATTCCGACGTCCCCCTGATCTCGGCCCCGTCCGGGACGATCGATCCGGGGAGGAGGTGCGCGAAAGGCCCGATCCGGCAATCGCGGCCGATCCGGGTCCCCTGTCCGATCACGGTGAAGGGATAAATCACCGAATCGGGCCCGACCTCAACCCCGGCCTCGATATCGGTCATCTCCGGGGAGACGACGCTCACCCCGGCCTCCTGGAGCTTCCGGACCGCGCGGCGCTGGAATATTTTTTCCGCCTCGGCCAGCTGCCGGCGCGTGTTGATCCCCCGGATTTCATCGGCATCTTCCGTCCGGTAGGCCCCGACGGGACGCCCGCTTTTGGCCAGCAAACCGATCAGGTCGGTCAGGTAATACTCTCCCTGCCGGTTCCGGTTCCCGATCTCCTCAAGAAGTCCCCAGAGGTCCCGGGCGCGCAGACAGTATGAGCCGGAGTTCACTTCTTCCACCACCTTCTCGGAAAAACCGGCGTCCGCCTCCTCCACAATCCGGGCCACCCGTTCGCCGGACCTCCGGATAATCCGGCCGTATCCGGTCGGATCCATCAGCCGGGCGCTCAGGATCGTCGCGTCCAGAGACTCGGACCGGTGAAAAGCCAAAAGCTTCCGGAGCGTCTCCGGGGTGATCAGGGGCACGTCGCCGCAGAGAACGAACAGGTCGCCGGAAAAATCCGCGAGGACCGGCCGGGCCTGCATCAGGGCGTGGCCGGTCCCGAGAAGCTCCGGCTGAACCGCCGTCCGGGCCCGGTCCCCGACCAGCCGCGGGATCAGTCCGTCCCCCGGGGAGATCACCACCACGATCCTGTCCGTGACCAGGTCCTCCACCGCGTTGAGAACGTGCAGGATCAGGGGGACGCCTCCCAGGCGGTGAGCTACCTTGGAGACCGAGCTCTTCATCCGCTTGCTTTCGCCGGCGGCCAGGATGACGCAGGCCGTTGAACTGTTGGATGCAGGCATAATAGATTAGCTCGCTGCGCTCGCTACTTTTGCCACTAAGACACCAAGACACCAAGAAAAAGTAAATAAATTGAGTGCTTGTCTCTTTCTCATCTTTTCTTGGTGCCTTTGTGCCTTGGTGGCTAATAATTATTGCCCCGATGGATATGGGGGAAATTCCGAAACAGGAAAATGTAGGTTTATTGTACAGTCGGATCTCGAACTGATTTTATTCCAATAAATTAAAAATATTTCTGGAAACATTGCAAAGCCGAGGGGACGGAAGGAACATGACACGGGGGTATCGCCGTAATGTAATGGACACCACCGGCGGAAGATGACGATATTCCCCCATCGGTGGGTTCGATTACAGCGACTGCCCGGCGAGGACTCGAACCTCGAAACTCGGCTCCAAAGGCCGATGTGTTACCATTACACCACCGGGCAAACTACCGGAGCAGGGTCAGGTTCGGCTCGCGACGCGATGCTCGGAAGCCTCCTGGGCACTAAAATAAACGCTTCCGGCGTTTATTTTAGTTTTATCTATCAAAACTACGCCGAAACCTTAGTACAAGCTCATCGGCACGTCAATACCTAATTTAGAAGAAAAATCCATCATACACTCTCTCCAGCACAGTACCTTTTGAATTCTACCTGGTATAAATCAAATCGACTTTCCCATTATGGGCATAATCTATGGTATATATCTTTTTATATGCTCCCGCGGTCATTAATCGCAAATCCTCGGCATACGAAATCCCGGTGATCCCTTCAAGAACAAGTTCCATCTGCATTGACGGGACATGAACATTGTAAAGTTTTTCTTCCCTAAGTATCGCCACCATATCGTTTGATAGCCATATTATTTCATCAATTTCTCCCTCATATCGTATAACTCTTTCAACCACTTCTCCAACGATCTTCTCAGCTAATATGGTATTACTTTTCAAGTCAATAACGATTAACCTGCATTCCATGTTATCTCTATCAATTACGCTATAAATCAACCTATTTCCTTCTGGGGATATATTAATATTGTCGATTACCACTGTATGATTATTAGATCGTATAGTCTCAAACTCTTCTTTATCCAACATTATTTTTGCTACTTCTTTATCATCTGTATATGTGATGAATCCATGAGAATCCGGCAGCCAGCTAACACTTTTAGAATCACGATATCCATCAGTTAAATAACTGTGCCATTCCGTCTTGAATATATGTTTTATTTGCTTTCCCTCAGATGAACTTAATATTAATGAATGTTCTATTGTTAACGAATGTTCTATTGGCGGTTTTGCTGTTCTATCGCTAACTATATATTTCCTAACGATAGCTATATAATATTTACTATCCGGTGACCACTTAATGACATCCTCATAATTATGGGCAAGCTCTTTAACTTTAGATTCTTGCCTGGAAATATCAATTAGATAGCACGCTTCATTAGGTATTTGTACAATAAGTATTTTACCATTAGGAGACCAAGAGTCTTCTGCAAAATCAATGAATCCCCCCTGCATGTATTGATAGTCTCTTTCAAGTAATATTTGACAAGGTGAGCCCTGAACAACCCCGCAACATACTTATAATCCTCCTTTCTTCTCACTTGATTGTAACTCTTTATTTAATATCCGGAAAGGAAAATGCTCTATCCAATCGCATTAGACAAATCGTTTCGATCGAAACGATTTGTCTAATTTATTCATGTTTGAAGGTATGAAAGAGGCCAAGTATACACCGGCGGAACGGGTGGGGAGGGATACAATTCCGCTGGTAGCTGATGAACTGATTCACCCACGGCCAAGGCCGTGGGGGTCTTTTAACATCGAACATCGAACGAACACAGGCAAAGAGCATGGCGCATAGCGCATAGTGCCTCGATCCGGGAGGACCGCCCCCCCTCACCCGGCCTCACTTCGTTCGGCCACCCTCTCCCCCCTGGGCTTAACCTTACCCACAAATATGCAAGGCAAAAAGAAGGGGAAAAATAAGGCTAATAAGAACTGGATTAAATAGCAAGGAAACTTAACAAAGTGAGGGGAAATAGACTCGATTGCGTATGGATGGTTTCGGGTAATTGATTGGTGAGGTCATCGTCAGGACAATCCTGGTAATGAGGTTGATTCGGGGCCGAACGCGGTCCAGGCCCCCGAGATCACCGATAAGATTTTCATGCCTCGCCAGAGGACCTGCACCCCGGGCTGGCCGTCACTTTTTCGCCCCAGGAAGCCGCCCAACTTGGCGACCAGGCTAACGGCTTCTCCCAGGGAAGGAGGTTGTTCAGGAGGCTTTTGAGTTTTGTTGGCAAAACAATACAGAGCTTTCCATTCGTGCTCTTCAAAGAGCACGGTGCAGGGCAAATCGGGGACGGAGCGTCCCATCATAGTCAGGAACATGACCCGCCAGGCCACGATGGCATCGATGGCCAGGCAGTTGATCAGTCGTTCGGCGGTTTTCAACTGGTGCTTTTCAATATTACAGCCGCTTTTAAGTACCTTGTGAAACAGCTCAATGGAAAAACGAACTGAATAATAATCAATGTACCTGATCGCATCCTCTGTCGTTTCGACCTCCAGGGTAGTAAGCAACATCCAGGAAAGGGGTTCTTCGTTTTCCGGAGGTGAGGGTTCATTGATATAAATGCCCCACACTTCTACGGAAGGGACCTGGGATCTGTTATTACGGGGAGATTTTATGGTGACGGGGGCGAACCGGACTTCAACGGAGGCGACGCGTTCCGGCTTTCCTTTCCGGCGCGGAATGATCACCGAGAGGGTGACCGCCAGTGCTACTTCCTCGTCCCGGATTCGGGATTTTGTCCTCTCAAAATGAGGATCGAGGATTTTAAAAGGAGTAACCTGGGGATTGTCCATAAAACGATAAGCGCCTTTGAGTTTGTCCCAGGAACCGGAAGACTGGGGGATGGAAGCGTCGGGCTGAGAAGAGAACGATTCTAAAATGGAAAAGAATCTTTGGTCAAGACGCTTGTCTCCCAGATCAATCGAGGCGAACTCGTCCTGGATCCAATTCGCGGTTTGACCCGGATAACCGGATTGCCAATGGACTTTAGCACCCTGGCCGCGTAAGTGGCTACGTATATAATTCACAATTCAATTTTTGGCGGAAGTTCCGGCACAGAGGATAGAGATAAACATCCTTAATGGGTACGCGGATCGAGTTATCCCGGTCGTTCCGGGTTCGCCCCCGGGTCTGACCCACGCGAATCCAGTTGGCGGCTCTATAGGAGGTGCCCTGAAAACGATCTCGTTCCACAAAGGTTTCCAGAAGATAAATTGGGCGCCCGTATTTATCCACCCAGTCGCCGCTGATCCGCCTGGCTATACGGGCCAAAATATGACTGGCTAAATGTGGAACTCGCACCCAGGGCAGGATCAGGAAACGCATATTGTTGGTGATAAAAGGAAGGTTGCGCTTGCGGGTGGCAATGTCCCAACCGATAAAAGAATCCCGGGGCTTGGTTTTCCAGGCGGCCGAACCAAAGAGGAGGCAGGCCAGAGGAGTGCGATCACGATCAAAGACGAAATATCGCATATTCTGACCGACGGTCCCGCCATAACCCAGATAGTGATAAAGCGAGAAAAAACAATTGGAAAGGGTCTTATCTGCAGGGTCTTTTATTACTTCAATCCGAATCGGAACCAGCGTTTTTAGGGGGACCCGGATGGGAGCGGTGGAATGCAGAACATACTGGAGCGCCTTATTTCGAAAGGCATTGGGGGAAGATCCACGTCGGGGTGGCAAATTAATATGGCCCGGTCTTTCCAGCTTAAGCAGGAGGTTGCGACAGGCCATATCTTTTAATTGACCGGCGCCATTGCGCCAGTTCCATAACTGACACAGTTCTCGGGAAAGACGGGTCCGATTCCAGGAAGGGTTTTCGATCAGTAACTGCCGAATACGATCGATATCCCGTGAGGTAAGATGACGTCCCTGGATGATCACCAATTCGCTCATAATGGACAGCT
>JAZDIV010000143.1:0-28907 GCA_043804695.1 PVC group bacterium
GAATAAAATAATTAGTTTTTTTTGATACCAAGGTCTTCCCGTTACGGTTACGGATTGTACGGTTGGATTTTAACTAATTTCCGGATCGTTATCAATCTGTTTTAGATTCAGAAAGAGAAAACTTACTAAATTAGCGCCGGAGGCGCTAATTTATCAAGATAATCAGAAAAACAATCATCCCCAATAAACACCAGCTCAGATAGGTCGGGAGCACCCCGTCATGAAGCGTTTTCAATCCGTCGCTGATCCAAAAAGTCAGCCTGCTCCCCAGGTCATAAATATCAAAATATTTCAAGCCGGCCATTTTATAAATTACCTTCAGCGGACCAAGTTCTTTGATCGTATTATAAAATTCAGTTCCGGTCACCCGGTTTTCTGTGGGCAGAAGCGGTTCACCTCCGATGTAAGGCTTATCCACCCTCATCCCCTTGAGATTCCCCAGCTTATACACGACCCATCCGACAATCAGACCGACCGCGATCATCCCGGTAGCTAAACCGGGGCGCCACCCGCCGAGCCAGGCGCCCGCTGTCTCCAATCCCGGAACCGAGCCGGCGAGGAACACTTTAATCGGCAGATAGAATGCAAAAACTCCCATCACGACGCAGAGGAGAGCCAGAACAGCCATCGGCGCCCACATTACCCAGGAGACTTCGTCTTTCGATCCCTGATTGTCCCCTTTACCGAGAAAGATCGCGTAGAGAAGCTTCATGAAGCTGGCCAGAGTGAGGGCGGAGCCGAACATGGCTGCCAGCAGCCAAACCACCCAGAGCCGGGCGCCCAGACCGGTCCCTTTCTCCCCCATCTCGATCAATCCCTGATACACCATCCATTTTGAAACGAAACCGTTTAGAGGGGGTATCCCGGAGATAGCCAGCGCCGCTATAAGAAAAAAGATGAAGGTCAAAGGCATAATCTTGACCAGGCCCCCTAACTTATCCAGATCGGTGGTGCCCTTCCGCTTCTCCACCGCGCCGACGGCCAGGAACAGCCCCTGCTTGTAAACAGCGTTGTTGAGCATGTGGAACAGTCCCCCCGCTATCCCTATCACCGTCCCGGTCCCGATTCCCAGAATCATGTACCCGGCCTGTGATACGGCGTGGAAACCAAGCAGCCGCTTGGCGTCATGCTGTATCAGAGCCATCATAACCGCGGCGACAATGGTAACGGCACCGATGAGCATGAGGGCAAACCGGGCCCCGGAAGTAATCTGAAAGAGGTCAAGGCATATCCGGGCCAGCAGATAGATACCGAGCAGTTTATCCAGTGAAGCCGGCAGGAAGGCGGCCACCGGGACCGGGGCCTTTTCTGCAGTGACGGGGAGCCAGGTATGAAAAGGCATCGCCCCCACCTTGGCCAGAGCGGCAATCAGAAACGAGGAGAAGGCCAGAGCAGCGGCCCCGCCCCGGAGAGGAATCAGCATCTTCTCACCGATCCCCCAGCGCCCGGTCAGAGACCAGACGATAACAATGCCGAGCAGAAGGAGCGCGTCCGAGCCGCCGACGATGATGAAGGCCTTCTTGGCGGCGGGCGCGGCCGCAGGCCCCCCCAAACCGATCAGGAGGTAGAGCGTGATCCCCAGTATCCCCCAGAAAATCAGGAGCAGAAGCAGATGGGAAGCCAGCAGCGCCCCGTAAGCGGCCCCCAGGGTAAAGAGGGTAAAGGCGTAGTACTCCTTTAAACACGATTTCCCGGCCATGAAGCGGAGGGAGTACAGCATGATCAGGAAGCCGAACAACCCTACCCCCAGCAGGATGAAGGCGCTCAAGCTGTCCAGCCGGAGGAGAGGTATCCCGGAGAACGACCACTGCAGCGGTTTCCGGAGAAAGAGAAGAATCGTCAGGACGAAGGTGATCCCCGCGCCGAGCAGGGCGAGCCCCTCCTTCAGCCCCTTGATCCGAGCCGGGAGGAGAAGAATTATTACGCCGGCAATGAACGGTATTGTTATTAGCCAGATCATCATTTTGCGTGGTTCCGATGGCAGCCCCAACCTTTAGAGGCTGTCCAATAAGTCCTGAATAGTCATTGCGAGCGACGAAGGAGCGAAGCAATCCCTAATCTTAATCACAACTGGATCATACTTAAATTAGGATGAGATTGCTTCGTCGCTGTACTCCTCGCAATGACGTGGTTTTGCACTTTAATCTTTGGTCTTTGAGACGCAGCACTCGCGCAAGGCACTAAGTTTTTAACTTCCTCAAAGTACTCTCCGGTTCAACTCCTAACTCTCGAGCCACATGCAACGTTTTTTCCCGGGACAACCGCAGCAGGTCCTGGGAATTCAGGGTAGCCGTACCCGTACCATCCCGGGCCACCGCCATTCTCTCGGTACAGCAGTAGCAGGGATCGACGGCCGCCAGGATAATGGTGGCGTCGGAGACCGTCTCCCCGCGAACGGCGATGTAATTGGTGGGAAGGTTCATATAACTGGGGGCCCGGACTTTGTAGCGGACCGGGCACGAGCTCCCGTCGCTTAAAATGTAATGAAAAACCTCTCCCCGGGGAGCCTCATGACGGCCGATGCCTTCTCCGGGAGGGAGTTCCTTCACGCGGAGATCGAATTCCCCGGGCGGCAGATCTTTCAGGCATTGTTCGATGATCTTCATCGACTCATACATCTCCAGAATCCTGACCACGGCCTTATCGAAAACATCACCGTTCTCGGTCACGATCACCTGCCAGTCGACCCGGTCGTAGGCGGCATAGGGGTCATCGCGGCGCACATCGATATCCACACCGGAAGCACGGGCGGTCGGTCCCAGGGCACCGGTCTTGATGATGTCCTCCTTCGTCAATATCCCCACCCCTACCAGACGCGCGTGCAGAACGGGATCATCGAGAGCGGCCCCCTTGAACATATCCAGTATCGGCTTCAGGCTGTCCAGCGTTTTGAGGATCCAGGGGATGTCATCATTGTCTATGTTCCTCCTTACCCCTCCGACCTTCATCATCGCGTAGTGGTTCCGGTTGCCGGTTACCTTCTCCAGAATGTCCAGTATCGGCTCCCGGTACTTCCAGGCCCACATCCAGAGAGTGTTGTAACCGAGGAAGTGCCCTGCCAGTCCCACCCAGAGGAGGTGGCTGTGCAGCCGCTCCAGCTCCCCGATGATGGTGCGGATGTAAAGAGCCCGCTCCGGAGCCCGGATCCCGGCCAGGTCTTCCATCGCGTTCACCGAAGCAATCGGATGACTGGTCGAGCAGATTCCACAGATCCGCTCTACCAGGAAAACCACCTGGTCAAAGGTCTTAGACTCGGCCAGTTTCTCGATACCCCGGTGGTTGTAACCGATGTGGATATCGAGCTTCTCCACCCGCTCCCCTTCCACATGAAGCTCGAAGAACTCCGGCTCCTCCTGGAGGGGATGGTAGGGGCCGATTGGTATGATTGTTTTAGCCATTATCTTATTTATTCTTTATCCGGGCGAACACGGGGGTTCGCCCCTACGAATTGTTCAACGTTCGAAGTTGGACGTTGAACGTTCGACGTTCATTCTTTTATTCTGTTCCCTTCCTTCCCATAATCCTTCCTTAAAGGATAGACACCTTCCGGCCACTCTTCATCGAGCAGCAGCCGCTGCAGATCGGGGCGGCCCTTAAACGTAATCCCGAACAACTCGCCCATTTCCCGTTCGATCCAGTTCGCGGCCGGTACGAGATCTGAGATAGAATCGACTTCGGGGTTTTCTTTTCCCAGCCTGACCCGGAGGGAAAGAATTACTCCGGTCCCGTCGAAAGAAAAATGATAGAGGATCTGGAACCCTTCCAGGGTTTGAACCGCGGAGGCGATAGCAAACCGGGCACCCATTTGATGAAAGACTTCTCCGGCCACCTCTCTCAAGGCCGCGGGCTTGACCTCGAGGTAAACCCGCTGCGGGTTCTTCTCCGCCCAACTCACAATCTCATCTAAAAACTTCAAATCAAGCGCTTCTTTCAGTTCCGGAATATTCATTAACGCCTTCGTCTATTTCTTGCTGAGTTTTTCCTTCATCACTTCCAGTGCTTTTACCAATCCCAGGATCATCGCTTCCGGCTTGGGCGGACAGCCCGGAACATAAACATCGACCGGCAGATAATGGTCGACCGGTTCGGGAGCGTTGTAACTGCCGTAAAAAATCCCCTGTCCCATGGAACATGCCCCCATGGCGACCACCGCACAGGGTTTGGCCATCGATTTGTAGACTTCCATGGCTCGGGGCATCGCTTTGCGGGTCATCGCCCCCGTTACCAGGAGAACATCCGCGTGCCGGGGGCTTCCTACCAGCAGGACACCGAACCGCTCCGCGTCAAACCGGGGGGTCAGGACATCCAGTATCTCAATGTCACAGTTGTTGCAGGACCCGGTACTGAGATGAAAGACCCAGGGAGACTTCAATAAAGCTTTCTGTTTCAGGTTCACTTTTAAATTAGCTCCGTCGCTAATTTATATTCTTATTTTTCGCAGAAAAATAAGAGTTTATAATCCAATTAGTGCTAACACCATTGCAATAACCGAGATTGCAAAGACCGGTCCCCAGAAAAATTTCACTGCCTGATCTATCCGGACCCGGGGATTGGTGTTTCTGATCAAGACAACGAGAACCAGAATCAAAACATATTTCAAGATCCCGGTCACGATGTGCCAGCCGGAGAAGTCTATCCCTCCCATGAAGACAACCACCAGGAACATCGGCATCACGAAGAGCATCATCAGCCTGGTGAGCCTGTAGACGGCCAGTGGTGGTCCGGAATACTCCAGGTAGGGACCGGAGACGATCTCGGTTTCCGCCTCCGGGATATCGAAGGGAACCAGCGTCAGCTTGGCCTGCTGGCAGAGCAGGGCGACGATGAAAGCCAGTATTCCTGACAAGCTCCCCAGGAACATCCCGTTCTGGGCCTGGTAGAGGAGGAGCCCCCCGATCTTGATCAAACCGGACCGGGCCACCGGGACCAGGACGGCCAGGACAAAAGGCAGTTCGTAAGCCAGCATCAGCTTCATTTCCCTGCTGGCACCGAGGGCTGACAGCGGATTCCGGGACGCGAATCCCCCGATGATTACCGCTACCGCCGGTATCGCAAGCAGGTACAGAACAACAATCAGATCCCCGACGAAGAGGCCGGACGGGGTCAGGTCGCTCAGCCAGAGGATCATCGAGACGATCACCACCGCCCCCATCCCGAAGAGGGGGGAGAGCAGGAAGACGATCTTCGAACTGCCGGATGGCACGATCGTCTCCTTCCCCATCAGCTTTAAAAAATCGGCAAACGACTGATACCAGGGCGGCCCAACCCGCCACTGGACCCGGGCGGTGACTTTCCTGTCGACCCATCCCGCCAAACAGCCGACCACGGCGGTGAAGAGAAAACCGGGGAATATTAAGAAATAAAATAGCCAGGTTAATGCATTCATGATTCGCTTTTCAGACGACGTTCAATTATCTCCCCCCAACCTCGCCCCCCGGTAAAAACAGACGATTGAATGTGATTGAATATGAAAGCTCCCTCCACCTCGCCCCCTTTTCGTTCGATGTTCGATGTTCAGTTTTTAACTTTAGGCACTTTACACTTTAGGCACTTCAGGCACTTCTGCTGTTGAACGTTCATTCTTTTATATGTCAGGTTTCCCCCGTTTTCCAGGCAATCGCTTTCACCAGCAGATGGTCGTTGACCTGATAGATCCCCTCTTCCTCATTCTCCTCGAAATCGCCGAAAAGGATTGCCCCTTTCGGGGCGCGGCGCGAGCAGAGCGGTACTTCATCCTCCCCGAGGCGCCCCAGGCAGTAGTCACAGACGGGGGTTTTGTACGGTATGTACTCGGGGATGATTGTCCCGAAGGGACAGGCGGCGGCGCAAGAGTAACAGTTCGAACAGCGCAGTACATACCGCCTGACCACCTCGTTCTCCTCCTTCTCCAGCGCCTCCTGGGGGCAGGCCTGCACGCAGGTACCAAGTTCGCAGTGACGGCAGATCAGGAAGAATGTCGCCTTCTCGATCAGGTCGATCACTCCCCGGTTATCCGGGTGATCGATGTAGGAGCAGTCGATGGCCGCCGGATCAACCGCTCGTAAAGCCTCAAGATCTATGAGAAGTTTCATCTTTTACTTCGCTTGCTTTTACACCCCTGCCACTTTATGTGGCAGGTGAATCAGTTCATAAGCTATCTTTAGGTCATATTCAACCGATAAGGCCCCCGTGACTTTATGTCACGGGTGAATAAGTTCACCAGCTAATCCCAATTGAACTTTCTCCCCTGCCGCATAAAGCGGCAGGGGCCGATTTTTCTTTGATGCCGAAAGTTAGCCATTGAACTTACACTCCGGTGAGATGAACTCACCGGGGGTGTAATGAACTTTTCGATTTCTACCCGCAAATCATAAAGGCCCGTTAACACCTTACACCACTAATCCCAGACGCCCTCCAGATCCTTCAATTTGTCAAACGTCAGAACCGGACCGTCCTGACAGACAAAATACGGCCCCAGGCGGCAGTGGCCGCATTTCCCGATCCCGCAGCTCATGTTCTTTTCCATCGAGAGATAGATCGCCCCGGGAGGATATCCCACTTCCGCGGCCAGCTTGAAGGTGACGAACTTCATCATGATCGGCGGGCCGCAGACGACCGCCACGCTCTCCTTGACGGTAACATCCAGGTTGTCCAGAGCAGTGGTCACCAGACCGACGTTCCCCTCCCACTGCTGTCCTTCCGGCACCTTATCCACCGTCACCCGGATGGAGATATTTTTATGTAGGGACGGCCATTCACTGATGACCTTCTTTTTATAAATCAGGTCTTCCGGCGACCGTGCGCCGCAACAGAAGATGATTTTTTGATACGCGTCAACATCATGGGCCAGGGCGAGGAAGAGCGCCCGGAGGGGAGCCAGGCCGACCCCGCCGCCCACCAGGAGAATCTCTTTTCCCCGGTACGTTTCCAGGGGATACTCTTTCCCGAACGGGCCCCTCAATCCCACCACCGCGCCCGGCCCCATCTCGTGAAGCCGGTCCGTCACCGCCCCTACCCGCATGATGGTGACCTCCAGCTTCTCCTTCTCAAAGGGCGAGGAAGAAGGGGTGAAGGGGGCTTCCCCCAGCCCGGGGACGGTAATGCCGACAAACTGGCCCGCCCGGAAGGTGAACTCCTCCGCCGGTCGGAAAACAAAGGTCTTGATCGTCGGGGATTCGGTAATCACCTCCTCGATCTCGGCCGGTATCGGTTGATAGGGATTCTTCATAATTGTGAAAAGTGTAACGTGTAAAGTGTAAGGATGTCAGACCTTCTTTATGAGTCCGACTATCATCTTTCCGAGGGCTACGCATTCGGCGCGCAATTCTTTCATCTTTTTATCGGTGATATTCTTGGTCTTATGAAGAACTGAAATCGAAGGGATACCTTCCCTGATCGAAGTTAATGAGTAGCCATAAAAGCGGCGTTTATCATCCTTACTCAATTTGCCGCTTCCTTCCGCTATATTATTAATAAAGGACATCGCGGCCCGGATGAAATTACCTCCTATGGTATAGCGCAGATAGGGCGGCAAATCCTTCACAACAGCGCAAACCGCACAAACAAACTCCAAGCCCTTTTGATAGACGTTCAATCTTTCAAAGTCAAAAATGTAATCCTCCTTCTCTTGTGCGCTCATTAAATCTTCAGCTGCTGTCCAAGCCGATCCTTACACTTTACACATTACACTTTACACTCAGGTCGATTTTATCCTTTTCAAAATCGACCTGATATCAATCTTCCCCATGCAGGCCTCGAAACAGCGGCCGCAGCCCGTGCAGGCGATGACGCCGGCCACGTCGGGAAAGAACTGGAACTTCTTGGAGAAGCGATTGCTGAGACGTTGAGAACGGCGGGGCCGGGGGTTGGCGCCGCCCGCTACCCGGGGGAAGCCCGGGTACTGGCAGGAGTCCCAGTTCCGGTACTTGACCGACCCTCCGGCAGCGGCCACCTCCTCCAGAATAAAGCAGTGACAGGTGGGGCAGACCAGGTTGCAGGCCCCGCACTCGACACACGACGCCGCCTCTTCCCGCCAGAGCGGATCGGCACTCTTAGCTTTTACTTCCTCCGCGGAGGGAGCTTCCCCGATCTGCCCCTGTTCGGATAATTGTTTCCGCAACCCGGCGAGAACCTCCGACCTCCGTGTATCTCTCTCCCGGAGCTGCTCGGGCGACGGGGGGCTCAGCCTTTCCGCCTCTTCGGCGATCAAACGCTCGCCCCGTTCGCTCGCGGTCTCGAGCAGGAAGCCGTCTGCCAGCTCGCTGAGATTGAGGTCAAAATCTTCCCGCGGATAGGGCTCCCTCCCCACGATCGGGCAGAAGCAGACATCCTTGAATCTGGTACAGTCTCCGGAGACGAGGATCGTCTTCTCCGTCATCTCCATATAGAAGGGATCGGAACATTCTCCTTCCCGGAAGATGTAGTCGAGCACCGGGAGACAGGCCAGGTCACAGGCTTTCAGCCCCAGGACGATCCGCTCGCGGCCGGCCCCGAAATCATCAATCTTGGCGGGAAAACCGGCCACCGCCACCCGTTCCGGGAAGAGGAAGTTTTTCAGGGATTCCACCGCGCGGTAGGGGGAAACGGTGCTGATTTCATCACTGTCCCCGTTCCACCGGACAAACCGCCAGTCGCCGTTAATCTCCCGGGGGTAATAAAGATCGCGAGCCCGGGCCAGGCCGGAAAGAAAGCCGGCCAGAGCGTCCCGGGAAAGAAAATAGCATTTCCGTTCCATGACGGTGACTCTTACCCCTGCACCTTCAGGTTATACGCCAGGCCTTCCAGGCCGATGGCGAGATCGATATTCTCCACCTGGACGTCATCCGGCACGACCAGCCCGACCGGAGCGAAGTTGAGGATCGCCTTGATCCCGGCCTTCACCAGCCGGTTCGCGACGTCCTGCCCGGCCTCGGCCGGCACCGCGATGATCCCGATCCGAACTTTCTTCTCCCGGACAACCTCCGGAAGAACGGACAGATCATTAATCCTCAACTCGGCCGGACCGACGCGGCGGCCGATGCCGGCCCGGTCGAAGACCGCGACGATCTGGAAGCCTCTTTTCTCGAATCCCTTATAGGCCAGCAGGGAGCGGCCAAGATTGCCGACCCCGATCAGGGCGACGTGATGGATTCGATCGGTTCCCAGAATCCGGATAATAGCCCTGATGAGTTCACCGATGCCGTATCCCCGGCCCTTGATGCCGAACTGGCCGAAACAAGCCAGATCCTTGCGCACCTGGTCGGGCTTCACGCCGACCAGGTAACCGATGGCAGCGGAAGAGACGGTCGCCACCTCCGCCGTTGAAAGGCCGTTAAGCGCCCGCAGATACAGGGAGAGGCGGCAGATGACAACCCGAGGTATTTTTCCGTTACTGATCAATTAAATTTTTACTTCGTAAAAATTTAAATTCCGTGTCCTGTCATGCCGGGGGCGACCTTAAACCAATCCCGGCCCAGCGTCAAATAGTTATTGTGATTTTTTTCACATAAAAGTTTTCCTGCGGAAAACTTTTATGAACTATTTTTGTCGCTATTTTTTTCATCGAACAACCGGCAATTTATACGTTGCTTCCGGAGGTCATTTCATCTACTATCTATGTTGTTTGGAAATACCATCAGCCACAGAAAGGGATTTCCGCCCCGAAGGAGTGTCTTATGAAAACACGTTTTATAATCGTTCTGAGCGCCATCGTTCTCATCATGGCCGGGTGCGCCACCCGGCGTCACCGGGTCCCGCCGCCCCCCGAGGAACCGCTGGAGCTGGAGATGGTGGAGGAAGACGTGGCCGTGATCGAGGAGGGGGTGGTGGTCGAAGAGAGCGCGGTCATTGCGGTGGCGGTGGAGGCTCCGGCCCCGCGGCCTAAAAACCTGAGCTGGGAAGAGATCAAGCAGCTGGGGACGACCTACACGATCGCCAGGGGAGACACCCTGAGCGGCATCGCCGCCCGTCATAACGTGGGGACGGGACTTCTCACCCGGCTCAACGATATCAAAAATCCGAACCTGATCCGGATCGGCCAGAAGCTGACCGTGGTTGAAGGGCCGTTTTGGATCGCCGTGGACAAGGGCGACAAGACCCTCTCCGTTTACCGGGGGGAGACCTTCATCCGGTCCTACCCGGTGGCGCTGGGAAAAAAGAACAGCACGCCGGAGGGTGAATTCACGGTCATCAGGAAACTGGTCGATCCGCCCTGGACCGATCCCTACAACCGGACCATCGTCCGGGCCGACAGCCCCGAGTATCCCCTGGGAACGCGCTGGATCGAGTTCATCGCGCCTCCCGGGGCTTACGGCATCCACGGCTCAAAAGTCGCCGAGGAGATCGGCACCGAAGCCTCCTTCGGCTGCGTCCGGGTCCTCCACCCTCAGGAAGAAGAGATCTACGACTTCGTGACCCTCGGCTCCCCGGTCAAGATCGCTCCTTAAAACGCAACTCTCTGCTTCGGGATGTAATGCCGCCGTAGCGGAAACCTTCAGGTTCCCACGGCAACCTCGCGGTCGCCGCTGCCGCATTCCCCGCCGGGTCCGCCTCCGGTGGGTTCTTGCCCCGAGATAGCGAAGCTATTCCCGCAAAGCAGCTATGCTGTCGCGGGATCTTCTATTTTCGGGGTGAAAATATTTCTGTCGTGTTTCGGGAGGGACCAAAGCCGTGGGGGTCTTGGGGGAAACGAATATCATGTGGAAGAGGTTTTTAACCTCGACCAGGGAATACGCAAATCGTGGTTGGAAACCCCTCCCACAAACAGGCAGAGAGCAGAGCGCCCGGGGGAGATTACCGGGGCTGGTAATACCGCAGAGCCTCCGGCATCATCCCGCGGATCTCCTGGAGTCGATTCTCGGTGGCGGGGTGGGTGGAAAGAAACTCGATCGGCATGCTCTCGCCCTTGGCCATCATCCGCTCCCAGAATGGGATCGATTCCCTCGGGTCATACCCGGCTTTCGCGGTCAGGATCAGGCCGATCCGGTCCGCCTCGTACTCCTGGGTCCGGCTGTAGGGGAGGAGAATGCCGACCTGGGAACCGAGACCGTAGGCTGCCAGCCAGAGCGCCTGCGTCGTCTCCGGCTCTTCCCGCAGGGCCTGGGAGAGCCCGATCGCGCCCAGTTGATAAAGAAGAAGCTGGCTCACCCGCTCCCGGCCGTGGCCGGCCAGGGCGTGAGCGACCTCGTGCCCCATCACCACCGCCAGGCCGGTATCGTCACGGGTCACGGGCAGAATCCCGGTATAGACCACGATCTTTCCCCCGGGCATGCACCAGGCATTGACCGCTTCATTGTCCTCGAGCAGGGTAAACTCCCAGTCATACGTGCTCACCTCGCCGGCATACCCCTGTTCCCGCATGAAATCTTCCGCCGAGGCGGCGATCCGCTGTCCCACTCTCTTGACGGAAGCAGCGGCCGGGCGATCCCCCGACCGCTTTGATTCCGACAATACCTGCTGGTAGGAGCTCCGGCTCATCTCCATGATCTGACTGTCGGGGACCAGCGAGAGCTGGGAGCGGCCGGTGTAGGGAACCGTCGCGCAACCGGTTAAAAAACCAAGAAAGATTAGGCCGGCGAAAATATATCGAAAATATTTTTTCATCGATCTGACTCGTTAAATCCCAAATCCCAAGCACCTCAGCCTACGGCTGAAAATCCCAAACAAATCACAAATAACAATTAATTAGCGCCTTCGGCGCAACTTCGTAGCGGCAGCCTTTAGAGGCTGTCCGACAACCCCTGAAATGTCATTGCGAGACCCGAAGGGGCGAAGCAAACTATTTTTTCATTCATAACCGCCTCTTATCTAAAATAATGGGATTGCTTCGTCGCTGCGCTTCTCGCAATGACCTTTAAAATGCCTAAAATCCGAATTACCGGACAGCCTCTTTAGGCTGCCATTTAGTGGCGACCTGAAGGTCACCGCTACGACATTTATTGAAATTCCGAAGCAGTAAAATATAAACTATGGCCCAGTTCTGTTTGGGATTTTGAATTTCGGTCAGCCTCCTTCGCCATAGTAGCCTTTTGGCTACGGCGGCTGAATTGGTGCTTATTTGAGATTTGAAATTTGTTATTTGGAATTTCCTGCTCCCTGTTTTTTGCCTATCGACGCATGCCGTGAGAAGATATTCAAATGACAGCGATGATCGGAACTATTCCAGAGGGAGCAGGCGGCGGCTGATCTGGTGGACGCGGCGGGAGAAGAGGGTGAGGAGGATGATCTTGATGTCCAGGAGCAGCGACCAGTTTTCCAGGTAGTACATGTCGTACTTGACCCTCATCTTGATCGAGGTATCTCCCCGCAGGCCGTTCACCTGAGCCCAGCCGGTGAGCCCGGACTTGACCAGGTGGCGCGACATGTAGCGGGGGATGTATTCCTTGAACTGCTCGACGAAGACCGGCCGCTCCGGGCGGGGGCCGACCAGGCTCATGTCCCCCCTGATGACGTTCCAGAGCTGAGGGAGCTCGTCCAGGCTCATCCGGCGGAGAAGCCGGCCCAGGGGCGTGGCCCGGGGATCGTCCCGGCGCGGTAACACCGGGCCGCTCTCCTTCTCGGCGTCGGCCGGCATGGTTCTCAGCTTGTAGAGGAGAAATTTTTCCCCGTTCTCCCCCATCCTCTCCTGCCGGAAGAGCACCGACCCTTTCGAGGTCAGCTTGATGGCCAGGGCGCAGGCCAGCAGGACCGGAAAGGCCAGCGCCAGTCCGAGGGCGGCGCCGAGAAGATCGAACGTTCTTTTCACGAAGCGGTTCCAGGCCGAATGCAGGGGAAGCGCCCTCAGGCCGACCAGGGGAATGCCGTCCAAGTTCACCACCTCCACCTGGCTGGTCAGGATGGAGAGGACATCCGGAACCAGTTTTACGCTGACCAGGTTCTTTTCACAGAGGAGAATGATCTCCATGATCCGGGAGTGGGGAAGATCGAGACGGGTGATGATAACCTCATCAATCGGATGTTCCCGGATGATATCCTCAAACCGGTCAACCATCCCCAGGACGGGTAAACCGTTCCCATCCTCGTCGGGGGCGCCGTCGTTGAACCGCAGGACGCCGATCACCTCGGCTCCCCAGCGGGGGTTCTCGGAAAAATTTCGGAGGAGGCGCCGGGCTATCTCTCCCAGCCCGAGCAGGAGAATCGCGCGGAATTTCCTGTTTCTCTTCCAGATGCTGAGTTCCAGCTTGTCGATCACTCTCCGGGAGAGCGTGACCAGGATGATGCTGAAAAACCAGCCCCAGGCGAGCATCCGGCGGGAATAGGTAAAATCTTCCCGGTAGAGAAACGTCAGCGCCATCAGGCTGAAGAGGACGACGGTGACCGCCTTGGTGATCGCGAAGAAATGCCAGGTCGAAGAAAAGTAGGTCTTCCGGCGGTAGAGATGAAACGACTTGAAGACGATGAAAAAGACCGCCAGGGTCACCGGGAAGGCTTGCAGGTACTCGGCGAGGGGGGGTATCCCCTTGGTGACGGGGAAGACCCGGGTTAGAGGAGAAAGAAAGCTGACCCAGAAGGCGAGAAGCATGCCCGCGAAAAGGGTCAGTCCATCCGTGACCAGCGAGACCAGGGTAAAGATGACGGTATGGCGGCGAATCTGCGACATTAAATTTAGCACCTCCGGCGCGAAATTTAAATGGCTCCGACTGCGTCGGAGCTGAATGTTAAAATAAAAAAACCTGCCGGAGTGATGGAATACTGGAGTGGTGGAGTACTAGGCGCGGCGGCTATCCACGGCAGCCCAATAATCCATCACTCCATCACTCCAACACTCCATTCAGCATATTCTTGTGTACCAAGAAAAATACAGTCTCTGATAAAGTGGGTCTACTTTCCACAAATGATCTCATCGATCTTGCATTTGAACTCTTCTTTGAATCTATCCCGTCCGAAACGGAGGACATGCGCCCGGATGGACTCCCGATCGAACGCCGCTTCATTTTTAATGAAGAGGTCAACCGCCGCCAGGAGCGCTTCCTCCGTCTGCTCATAAAAGAATACCCCGGTCGGGGGCTCGCCGGCCCCGCCCCGCCAGGGCACGGTGGTCTCCGTCAGGCCTCCCGCGCCGAAACCGATGACGGGCCGGCCGCAGGCCTGCGCCTCCAGGGGAACGATCCCGAAATCCTCCAGGCCGGGGAAGATGAGCGCCCGGCAGTTCCGGTAGCACTCCCGCAGGTCTTCGTCGCTCAGCCAGCCCGGAAACTCGATGTTCGGGCCGGCCGTTTCTCTCAGCCGGCCGGCGGACGGGCCGGTTCCCACAATCTTCAGCGGAAAACCGAGACGGTTGAAGACGGCGATCGCCAGGTCCACCTTTTTATAGGGGACCAGGGCCGAGACGATTAAAAAAAAATCTCCGGAGGATGGACCCGGATGGAAAAAATCGGTGTCGACCGGCGGATAAATTACTTCAGCCTGTCTATTGTAGATGCGGTCGATCCGGCCGGCAACATTTTTCGAGATGGCGAGAAACCGGCCGACCCGGTCCGACGAGCGGACATCCCACCGGCGGAGGTACGCGAACATCGGCCGCAGGAGCAGCTTTTTCAGGAGCCCGGGGCCAAAGTAGTCTTCATAGAGAAACCAGACGTACCGCATCGGGGTAAAACAGTAGCAGACACTGACGGCATCCGCGGGGGGACGGCATCCTTTCGCGACCGCGTGGCTGGTGCTGATGACCAGGTCAAACCCGGAGAGGTCGAACCGTTCGATCGCCCGGGGGAAGAGAGGCAGATAATTCCGGTAATATTTCTTCGCCAGAGGAAGCTTCTGGATGAAAGAGGTGCGGATCTTCATCCCCCGGATCCGGGGCGAGATCTTCTCCGGTTCGAGGAGGAGGGTGAAGACCTCGGCTTCCGGGTAGAGTTCGCAGAGTGTCTCCAGCACTCGCTCCCCCCCCCGCATTCCGTTCAGCCAGTCATGGACCAGAGCGACTCTCATTATTCATTTAACCGAAAAAAACGCAAAAATTTGCAAGAGTTTCCCCTGACCTCGTCCCCTTTGATTAGCCACCAAAAGGCGCAAAATACGCAAGAGTCCCCCTACCTCGGCCCCTCATTGAACCACGGAGAATACGGAGAAAGAAAATCAGTCCCGCGCCCCGGTGGCTTCGACGTTCGACGTTGAACGTTCGACGTTGAACGTTCAGTTTTTTCTTCCAACCTTGCCCCCTTTAATTAGCCGCAAAAAGCGTAAAATACGCAAAAGTTCCCCCACCCCAGCCCCCCACCATTCCACCACTCCATTACTCCATATCTCTTTTCTTGGTGCCTTTGTGCCTTGGTGGCTACTCTACCAGGCTTTCATAAACCGCCAGGGTCTCCCGGGCGGTTTTTTCCCAGGAGAACTCCCGGGCCCGGGCCAGCCCTTTCTTTCGCAGCTCCTCCCGGAGCGGTTCCGAGTCCCAGAGCTTTTCAATCGCCCCGGCGATCTCCTGATCCCGGCCGGGATCGATCAGGAGGGCGGCGCCGCCGACAATCTCCGGGAGGCTTCCCCGGTTGGAGGAGATGACCGGGGTCCCGCAGGCCATCGCCTCCAGGGGCGGCAATCCGAACCCTTCGTAGAATGAGGGGAGGACGAGGATCCGGGCCCCGTTGTAAAGGGGGATAAGGTCTTCCTCGTCGACGCCGTCCAGGAAGGTGACCCGGGGGCCGAGGCCGAGCGAGGACACGGTTTCCCGCGCCTCCGGGTACCGGGGGTCGGGAGGGCCGGCCAGGACCAGGCGGGGCCGGTCGGATCTTGTCCGGCAGAAAGCGGCAAACGCCCTGATCAGGCCGGGGACATTTTTGTAGGGATCGAACCTCCCCACGTAGAGAAGAAAGGGGTCCGCGGAACCCAGCTTCTCCGCGCAGAAGCGGATACTCTCGGCTTCCGGCAGGGGACGGTATTGTTCATCAATCCCGTTGTAAACAACCGCTATCCTCTCCCCCTCCACCCCCAGGTCCGCCGTCAAATCATCCCGGGTGTGGTTGGAGACAGCGATGATCCTGTCCGAACGACGGGCACAGCGGATCAGCACCCGGCGGAAAATCCAGTGAAAACGCGTCTTTTTGGCCCGGGGGGTAAAGTGCGGGAACTTGAGAGGAATCAGATCGTGGATGGTCGAGACCGTCCGGGTCCCACTGATAAAAAGCGGCAGAAAGTAATTCGTCGAGTGGAATACGTCCAGCCCCAGCTTCCGGATCAGAGAAGGTATCCTTATCTGGCCGGCGAGGGAGAAGATCCCCCAGGGTACCGGTACCGACTGCAGGTTGGGGTATCTTTCCCAGCGCCGGGCGTAACGATCCATCACGCCCGGATCGCTGAAGAAGAGGAAGTAGTGATTCCGCCGGTCGATTTTTCCCAGATGATGGATCAGCTTTTCGGTCACCCGGCCGACACCGGAGATCCGGGGGAAGATCCAGCGGGCGTCAATGCCGATTCGAAGAGAACACATTATAAAGGCTACCCTATTAATACAAATAATATGTTTTCAACCAGCGCTACAGAAAAGGAATAATGGAGTATTGGAGTAGCAGTCTTCGCCAGAGTAACCTAAGGCTACGACGGCTGAATTGGGAATATCCGGGCCGAGCGAGGTGGGGTAACCTGTCCTCCACCACTCAATCATTCCATTACTCCACTACTCCCCTCTGCGCTGTTATTCTCTACCGGGACACATCTTACCCCAGCATTCCCCCCTGACCGGCGGCATTGCGATACACTTCCACCGTCTTCTCGGCGGCGCGGACCCAGGTGAAATCTTTCGACTGCCGTTTCCCTTTCTCCCGCAATTCATCGGCCAGTTCTTCCCTGGTCAGGAGGGCTTCAATCGCGCCGGCCATGTCCCGCTGATCCATCGGATCGAAAAAAAGCGCCGCGTCGCCCAACACCTCGGGGAGAGAACCCGTCCGGGAAGCCGCTACCGGCACGCCGCTGGCCATCGCCTCCAGCGGCGGCAAACCCTGGCCCTCGTAGATGGACGGAAAGACAAAGGCGGACGCTCCCCGGTAGATCGCCGGGAGCGCGGAACGGGGGACATATCCGATCTCCATCACCTCCCGCTGTCCGGCCTGAGTTCTGAACTGCTGCTCGATCTCCCCGCACAGCCATCCCTTCATCCCCGCCATGACCAGCTTGTATCCCCCCACCCTCTCGTTCGTGCGTAGCGCGTGCCAGGTCTGGAGCAGCCGGACCAGGTTTTTCCGAGGCTCCCAGGTGCCGACGGTGAGAACATACTTTTCCGGAAGGTGGAACCGGTACCGCACCCGGAGGAGTTCGTCATCGGTGATCGGCACCCGGAAGCTGTCGTCTATTCCGCCGGGGATCACCGCGACCTTGTTCTCCGCGACCGGATAAAGGGAGACCAGCTCGTCCCGGGTAAACTCGGAGATGACGATGATGCGGTCGGACCGCTCCAGGCTGCCGGGGAGAGCCCCCTCCAGGTATTTCAAGTTCTTTGGCTCCGTGAACTCCGGGTACCGCTTGAAGGAAAGATCGTAGACCGTGGTCACCATCGGCTTTCTTTTCACCGGCCGGCTGATGAAATCGGGGAAATGATAGACGTCCATCCCCCGGATCAGCCAGTTGAGGGGAGGAAAGCCGAACCGTTTCCAGCCCAGGCTCAGGATCCGTCCCGGGATCTTCCTCCCCAGGGGGGGCATCTTCTTATAGACCCGGGCCGGGAGATCAACGTGGCCGCGACGACTGAAATAAAAAGGGCAGATGCGCCCGGGATTCTCGAGGGCGGCCAATCCGTCCAGTAGGCCCAGCGTGTAGTAGCCGACACCGGTCAGGGGGCGCGTCAGACACTGTATATCTATCCCGATCTTCATTATAATTTTGGCTGGCGCGCTTACGCCTGCTCCGCTCTGCCGGAGAAGCAATCCCGTGTTTGCCGCTACACTAAAATTATACTATTTTAATCTGAATTATTCATGAAAATTACATATTTTCATGAATAATCCAGATTACTAATTATCGTTCAACGGATTATGAATAGCAATCTGGTTTCTGCGGCTACCGAACACTGTTTTTTCTTCACCGGAAGGACAGCGGTTTGTTCTTTCTGTTACCATTGCCGGCGGAAATAGAACTTTGCTACAATTCATTGTTTTGCCAGGGAAGTCGATACAATCAGTATGTTTTCGTGTTGCCTTTCTGTTAACCTTTGTCATTGTTCAAAATTAATCCGATTTATGCCTGCCTGCGGCAGGCCTAAATCGGATCAGGCTACTCAATCAATTGACAGCGGTCAACTCCAAAACTGGCGTCCTCAGGGACCGGCCATCCCCGCTCCTTTTCGCCGCCCTGGTCATCCTCACCGTCCTGGTCTACCGGCAGACGCTCTTCTCTTCCTTTCATTTCGACGACCGGTCTTCAATTCCGGCAATCCGAAGTACCACGACAACGGCCGGTTCGGAACCGGCGCCGGCACGGAAAAAGTCATGGGCGGCGTGGAGGCCCCCGGCCATTTCGCGTACGCGGTCACCCAGATCCGGGTCTTCGCCACCTACCTCCGGCTGGTCCTCTTCCCCGTCCGCCAGAACCTGAACGAACTGGAACCGGAGAATGCCGCCGCTCATCTCCAGGCGGGCCTGATCTGTGCCCTAGTGAAGAAAGATCGTCAAACAGCCGTTCCTTATCTCAAACACGCCCTGGAACTCGACCCCTCGCTGCCGGATCGAGACCGGATCGAGAAACTGCTCGGCGGACCCAGGAGCCTGTCTGAGTAATGGCTCCTAGTTTTTCACCGCCGTGATTCTCCCTTGCCGGTTTTCCCGGCTTTGGCTATACTGAGAAATCTTGGACCGATGAAAAACGGCGCTCTGACAAAAAAACAGCTTCTGGAAGAAGTCCGCCGTCTCCGGCGGGAGGTGTCCCGGCTGGAGAAAGCGCGGGAAACGGATGCCGCGGCTGGAATCGGGAAAGCACAGCTGCGCATGCTGGTGGAAGCCCTGCCCGACGTGGTCCTGACCCTGGACGGCGCGGGGCGGTACCTGAAGATGCTGGCCCGGAGAAACGGCCTGCTGGGCGCCCTGCCGGAGGAACTGGACGGGAAATGTATTCATGACATCATACCCCGGGAAACAGCCGACCAGTGCGTTGCCATCATCGGCAAAACCATCGAATCCGGGGAGGGACAGGTCGTGGAGTATGAGCTGGACGTCATCGAGGGCCACCGGTGGTTCGAGGGACGGACCTCACCGCTCAGGGAACCGGACGGATCGATCTCGAAGGTGCTCTGGATAGCACGCGATGTCACCGGGCGGAAACAGGCGGAAGAGAGGATAAAAACCGCCCTCGAGGAGAAGGAACTGCTGCTGAAGGAGATCTATCACCGGGTAAAGAACAACCTCCAGATAATCATCAGCCTTCTCAAGCTCCAGGCCGGCTATGTAACCGACAGCGAGACACAGGAACTCTTCCGGAAAAGCCGCAACCGGATAGCCTCCATGGCGATCATCCACGAGATACTGTACAGCGCCGACAATCTGACCAGCGTGGATTTTAACCGGTATATACACACCCTGATCAGCCACCTTTTTTCCGGATACGCGATCCAGCCCGGGAAAATCCGGCTGGAGACGGATATCCGGGATATCTTTCTCGACATCAACACGGCCATCCCCTGCGGATTGATTATCAACGAACTGGTTTCAAGCTGCCTCGATCGGGGTTGTCCCGATCATGACCGGGGAATCATCCGGATATCGATGCGGCGCCCGGCGGGAAAAGGGATTGAATTGTCTTTTTCCAGCCGGGGAGGCGACGGGCCGGAAGAACTGGTCGGCAAGAAAAATCCGTCATTCGGCCGGGAACTGATCGAGACGCTGACAAGACAGCTCGGAGGCAAACTGAAGATTGAACGGAACGAGTGGACGACACTCAAGATAACCTTCTCCGACAGGTTATCTACTGCGTTCAAAACTACCCCGATTTATAAATAAATCGGGGTAAGGGCCGATTGAGAATGAAAAAACGGATCATGATCGTTGAAGATGAAGGCATCGTCGCCCGGGACTTAGAGAAGACACTGCTGCGGCTGGGGTACGAGGTCACGGCCGTCGTTCACTCGGGACCGGAGGCCGTCCGGCGGGCCGTCCGGGAAAAACCGGACCTGGTCCTGATGGACATCGTTCTCCCGGGGGAGATGGACGGGATCGCGGCGGCGGCACAGATCCGCGCCCGGGCCAACGTGCCGATCATCTATCTCACGGCCTACGCTGATAATGAGATCCTGCAGCGGGCCATGGTGACCACGCCCTTCGGCTACATCCTGAAGCCCTTCCGGGAGAGGGAACTTTACACCAACATTGAGACCGCCCTTTGCCGTCACGCCATGGAGGAAGAGCGGGAGAAGCTGTTCAATGAGCTTCAGGAGGCGCTGGCCCGGATCAAGACGCTGGAAGGGATCCTGCCGATCTGCTCCCACTGCAAGAAGATCCGTGACGAAACGGGCCGCTGGCGCGAGGTCAGCGCCTACCTCCACGACCATTCCCGGGTGCAGTTCACCCACGGCATCTGCCCCGACTGCATACAAAACTACTACCCCGGTTTTTCCCCCGGGAGACCCGATAATCCTACCGCAGGGAGAGAAGGAACTCCTTGAACCGGCGGTAGTCGTTCGGGAGCGGGATCGGTCCGCCCTTTCTCTTTTCCAGATCCCGCAGGCTGGGCGGGGCCGGGGGGTGGAGGCCGAGGAGCGCCTCGATTTCATCGGGAAATTTGGCGGGGTGGGCGGTCTCGATCGATAGGCAAAGCGGGAAATCCCCTTCTTTTTTCAGGTACTCCAGCAGCCCTTTCCAGCCCACCGCCCCATGCGGCTCCAGGAGAAGACCGTATCGGCTGTATGCCTCCACGATTGTCCCCCTGGTCTCCCCGTCGCTCACGCTCACCGAGTAGATGCGCCGCCTCATCAGATCAAGATCGGGGCAGGCGTGCACCCGGCCGGTCCGGTCAATGGCGCCGCCGTAAATGTCGAAGAAACGGGCCAGATTGCTGGGATGCCCCACGTTCATGGCGTTGGAGAGGCATTTCCGCGATGGATCGACTTTCCGGTAGATCCCGGAGGAGAGGAGCCGGGGGAACTCGTCGTTCTCGTTGGTCGGCATCAGGAGACGGTGGACGGGCAGACCCATCCGCCAGGCCAGCTCGCAGCCGAAGGCGTTGCCGAAGTTGCCGGAAGGAACACAGATCACGGCTTTTTCCCCCTCCCGGGCGACCTGGGCGTATCCCCAGATGTAGTAAATCGACTGGGGGAGGATGCGCCCGATATTGATGGAGTTGGCCGAGGTGAGATGCAACTCGCGCAGGTCCGGGTCGAGAAAGGCCCGCTTGACCATGTTCTGGCAGTCGTCGAACTTGCCGTCCACCATCAGCGCCTGCACGTTATCCCCGATGGTGTCGAGCTGCTTCTTCTGGCGGGGGCTGACCTCCCCGGCCGGATAGAGGATATAGACCCGGATCCCCTCCACCCCCTTGAAGGCCTCGCCGATGGCGCTCCCCGTGTCCCCCGAGGTCGCGACCAGAACAGTGAGCTGCCGGCCGGAGGGGCAAAGATAGCTCATCAGGCGGGACATCAGCCGGGCGGCGAAGTCCTTGAAAGAAGCGGTCGGTCCCCGGTCAAGCCGCATCACGTATTTCCGGCCATAAACGCATTCCAGAGGGATCGGGAAGTCATAGGCGTCGCGGAGAATGGCCGCCAGGTCTTTCAGCGGCACGATGTCCTCCCAGAAATGCCTTCCCACCGCCAGCGCCGCCACCCAGTAGGGCTGATCCTTCAGGCTGGCGATCTCCCCCGGCGAGAGGACGGGGAGGCGTTCGGGCATGAACAGCCCGGCATCCGGCGCCTGGCCCATCATCAGGGCCTCCCGGAAGCCGACCGGCTCCCGGAAAGGAGGAATTCCCTCCGCTTCCAGGTTCCGGTTCGTGCTGTAATAGCGGATCGGTGACATGTCGCAATTGAGCGCCTCCGGCGCAATTGGGTGACGGTTACGGTAACGAGGCCCGTTTCGTCTACTGGTTACGGTTACGTGCGCCGGGCGGAGCGGCCATTATCGTTACCCTCACCGATACGGGCCTCGTTACCCTAACCGTTACCTTTTACGAAAATTTCAAAGTAGGGATATTAGCAGAAGAGCGCAGTAGAACAAACAGAAGAGATGAGTCCGGCCGGCGGCCTACCACTCGACCGCGCGCCGGTTTACTCCGCGACCGCCCGGCCTTCCGCGTAGGTCGTCACTTTGATCTGCTTGCCGGAACTGTTCCAGAAAACCCATCTGCCCTGAGGGAGGTTGTTCCGGTACTCGCCTTCCGCCATCTTCTGGCCGTTCTCGAACCAGGCGGCGAAGAGGCCGTGACGGTCGCCGGAGAAGTACTCAATCCGGCTTTTCAGCTGGCCGTTCGCATACCGGGTCTCGCGGGTGCCGGTCTGCCCGGAAAGATCTTCCAACCTCCGGTCCCGATATGCTTCCTTGATCTTCCCGGAGACAAGGTATCCAACCGCGGCCAGGCCGAAGGCGGCCAGCACCGCGATCAGGATGATGACCAATCGCCGGGTCCGCCGTTTTTTTCTTTCGACCGTCTCCAGATATTCCCTGAATTCCTTCCAGTAGTCTCTCGTTCCGGCTTTTTGAAAGAACAGATCGAGAGCCTCTTTCATCGGCTCGGCGGGCGTGAAGCGGTAGTATTCCCGGCGCATCACTCCCTCGATCTTGGTCTGGAGGAGCCCGCCGGCTTTCAGCGCCGAGAGCGCTCCGGCCACCAGCTTGATCCGGTCATCGCCGAGACGACCGGCGATCCCGGCCGCGTCATTGTCTTCGGCGGGGTTGTCATAAAAAAAGGAGACCGGATCCGCCTTGAGCGGACTGTCAACAACCCTGAGAATCGGAGCGAATTCCTTTATCTCCTCTACTTTTTGACCCGGTTCAATCATCTCCCGGACACTCCCTTCTTCTGCTGTTCATCCCACCATTGCTCCCAGCGCTTGATGGCCGCCTTCCGCACTTCAAGAGGATCCGACGGGTCAAAACCGAAATTTTTCCCGGTTATTTCCCGGAGGAATTGAACCGCCTGTTCCCTGACCACTCCCTTCTTGTCGCGCGCGGCCGAGCTCAGGTTGACGATCAAGACCGGGATCCCTTCGGTATCGCCCAGGCGGGCCAGGGCGAGAGCGGCGTCGTTCCTCACCCAGAGGTTGGGGTTATAGATACTGTTGCGGAGATAGGGGACGGCCCCCTTGTCGCCCAGTTTGCCGAGCGCGGTGGCGGACGCGCTCCGGACATACGAACTCTCATCATTCAGGCCCGCGATCAGTTTCGCGTACGCCGCCGGGACCTTGAGGTTCCCGAGCGCTTCCGCCGCGGCCCAGCGCACGTAGAAGCTCTCGTCCTGCAGAGCATTGAGGAGCGGCCCATGAACCCGGGGGTCATTAAAACGCCCCAGGGCGACGACACAGTCATACCGGACATAATCGCTGCCCTCTTGGGAGCCCGTGATCAATGCCGGGATGGAGCTGTAATCCCGGATAGTGCCCAGGGCCTGGGCGGAGTACCGCCCAATCAGTTCCTTGGAGTCCTGCAGGGACATCACCAGGTAGGGAACAGCAACCACATCATTTCCGGTCGCCCGGTTGGAGAGCTCTTTAGCGGCCGCCATCCGCTGAAGAAAATCTTCCTTGCTCAGATCAGAAATATAGTTGACAACATCTTCCTCGTCCTCCCTCCCGCCGCAGCCGGGAAGAAGGGCGCAGATGAAAAACAGGACGATGCAACAGAGACGGGCGCGGAAGACGAGCGGGGCGGGGGCGGCCTCGGGGAGAGCGGATCGTTTATTCATGATTGCCCCCGAATAATACTGATGCAATAATGCCATAAGAACCTAGCCTCGCAACTATTTAACTACGAATCTTCGCTAATCTTCGCGAATCTTTGGTAGCCGCACCTTTTAAGGTGCGTCCCGAAAGCTTTCGAGACGGCTACCATTTATTGTCCCAGACACGGCTTTAGACGTGAAATTCCGAAGCAGAGTATATTAGGTTAACACCTGCCGGTTCATCAGTCAAACAAAATCCTCCAATTCACATCCCGATCACCGGTCCTGCCCGCCGGCAGGCTTCGCGGTTTAACCCGAATTATTCATGAAAATTAATGCGGTTGCCCGTACCGGCGACACGGTTTTCGATCAGGCGATGGCTACCTCGCTACGGGCTCGTCTCCGGCCGTGCCGAAATAGAGGCGGCTCACCCCCCGCACCGCCCAGAGGCCGCTGCTCTCCCGGAAGATTCCGGGGTCGGCCGTGCCGTCGCCGTCATAATCCCCCGGGGTCGGACGGTCGCCCGCCCGGCCGAAGTAAAACCGGCTCACCCCCCGCGCCGCCCAGAGGCCGCTGCTTTCCCGGAAGATTCCGGGATCGGCCGTGCCGTCGCCGTCAAAATCCCCCGGGGCCGGACGATCACCCGGTCCGCCGTAATAGAACCGGCTCACCCCCCGCACCGCCCAGAGGCCGCTGGTCTCCCGGAAGATACCGCAGTCCGTGCTGCCGTCGCCGTTAAAATCCCCCGGGACTGGACGGTCGCCCGCCCGGCCGAAGTAGAACCGGCTCACTCCCCGCACCGCCCAGAGGCCGCTGCTCTCCCGGAACAAGGCCGGGTCGGCGATTCCGTCTCCGTCATAGTCGGCGGGGAGAGGGAGATCGTTGACCGTGCCGAAGGAGAACCGGCTCACCCCCCGCACCGCCCAGAGTCCGGACAGGCGCCGGTAAAAAGCGATCCCGGCGATCCCGTCACCGGTATAATCAGCAGGGGCCGGGATATCGGCGGGGCCGCCGAAGTACCGCCTCGTCACTCCTCTCACAGCCCAGAGGCCGAGCGGATCGCGGAAAACCGCGATATCGGAATCCCCGTCACCGTCGTAATCCGCCGGACCGGCCAGGACCGGTTCCGACGTCTCCACCGGGCCGATATCGGGACCTCCTCCCGCGCTCCGGGGATTACCGTAATAGTCAAACGAGGGCAGGAGAACGCCGGCCGCGGTTCCCCGGTCCCGGCAGGGCGATCCGTAGGACGCCCGGAAATCTTCTTCCGGCGCGGAGACCAGAAGCGGGTCGGCGGCGATGTTGCCGGAACAGGCGGCAAGGCCGTTCAGTCCGGTGACGGTGGAGGCGGAAACCTGTCCCGAATAAAGACCGGCCGGCATGTCGTAATAAAGAGAGTTCAGGGAGCGCAGATCCGGCGTCCCCAGGTAAAAGGTGTGATCGAGGTCGATGAAGATGGAATTGACCGCTTCGAACTTTTCGGCGCTGCCTCCATCGTAGGCGTAGGTCCCGCAGTAGCCCTCCCCCTTCTTCATCAGGATGGAATTGATCATCCGGCATGGTCCGTCTTCAATGACAAAAGCGGCGTCGGCGTCGGCTTCGTAGATGATGGAGTTGATCACCTCCCCGTCGTGCCAGAACTTGACGCCGTTCCGCCCGATCCCCGAGAGCAGGGTATTGACGACGCAGACCCCGAACGACTTGGTGTCGATCCCGTCCCCCTGGATATTCTCGATCAGGCAGTTGTCGATCAGGACGTTCCGGCAGTTGACCACCGCGAAGCCGTCCACCGCGGTTGACCCGTCCTCCTGGGGGTCGTTGCGGACCTCGACACCGGAGATCCGCACTCCCTTCACGTTGGCGTCGTCTTCATCCCCGATGTTGATCGGCATGTCCACATCCTCGATCCGGACACCGGAGAAAATCAGCCCCTCGATCTGGTACTTGATCCCCGGGTCATCGGGATCGAACTCGCGGCCGGAGAAGTACCCCGCCGACACGTAGTTGGTCGAGAAGAGCTGTGTGATAAAACCGGAGCCCCTCTTTCTGAACTCCCGGGCCCGGATATTTTTGATAACCAGATTCTCCAGCGGGGGCTGGTTGAACTGGGTCCCGAAGACAAAGGGGGTGGACCATCCCTCCAGGGTGAGATCGCTGATGGTGATATTCCGGCAGGGACTGTATGAATACAGGAGTACCTCTTCACCCCAGGAGGAGGGGTTCGCCGGCCAGATGTCGGGGCGGATGATCACCTCTTCACCGGGGTAGGCGGTGATCATCAGGTCACCCCGCTCGATCTCCAGATATTCGTAGGCGGAAGAACGGTAGTGCACCCCTCCCCGGAGATAGATCACGAACGGCAGCGAAGGGTTGGCGTTGGCGTACTCGATCGCGGCGCCCAGGTGCTGCTTGGGAGAGGCAAGAGAAAGTCCCGAATTGGAGTCGGCCCCGTCGGTCGCCACGTAGAGGGGTGTCTTCCCGGCGGCGGTCGTCGTATCCTCCGGGATGTCTCCCGCCGCCAGGTATTCCGACGCGGCCAGGATCTCGGAGAGCGGGGGAATCGTCCGGCACGGTGACGGAGACGGAAAGGCGGCAAAAAGCACCCAGAGCCCCGGCAGGAGTATCAACACCGGCAATCGCACCCTCTTCATCACCTGGTTCCTCCCCGTTCCTTGACTAAATATACATCATTTCACGTCTATCCCCAACCACCTCTTTTTCTCACTTGACGCTCATCGGACCCGGTGCGATATTGGACGTGCTTCCCGGGAAGTGCAGCACTTAATAGCCACCAAGACACAAAGGCACCAAGAAAAGAGAGAAAAGAACTGCATATATTTGTTCTTCCTCGGTGTCTTACCGCGCCCCGTAGCAGAGTTCTGTATGGGGATGTCTTGGAGGTAAGAAGTCACGCCAAAAAAACTACGAAGGAGAGCATTAAATAGATTGCATTATTTGAGATAGTCATTGCGAGCGCAGCGAAGCAATCCCTTGTTCTCAAAATGATTGAGATTGCTTCGTCACTTCGTTCCTCGCAATGACATGTAACCTATTTTATGCTCTCCTTAGTAAGTCCTGCTGGAATTGCAATAACCATCTGTGGGAGGGGCATCTTGCCTCGATCAAAGAGCAGTCAATTGTGGGAGAGGTTTCCAACCTCGATCCAGGGAAGCCGGGAATCGGGCTTAAAAAGCCCTCTCACAGTTGCGGAGTTAATTTACTTATGATTTCAGAAGCAGCCAAGACGATACGGGTACCCGCCCGGCTGGAGAACCTGGAGAAGCTGGTTGACTTCATCATCGGCTGTCTGGAATGCTCCGGGGTCCCCCAGCCGGCGATCTCCGACATCCACCTGGCGGCGGATGAAGCCTGCACCAACACCATCACCTACGCCTACCCGGCCGGAGAAAGAGGGGATATCGAACTCTCCTGCGCCGTCTCCGGCGGCACGATCACCGTCACCATCCGGGACTGGGGGGTCCCCTTCAACCCCCTGCAAGCCCCCTCTCCCGACATCGGCCTTGATATCGAAGACCGCCCGATCGGGGGTCTGGGCATCTTCCTGATGAAAAAGTTCTCCGACCGGCTGGAGTACCGAAGGGTAGACGGCTCCAACCTCCTCACCATTATCAAAAAAGCCGGGTAGATTCTTCGAATCTACCCGGCCTTTTTGATAGTATAGTACGCAAAGCGCCCCCGGTGGGTTTTCGAAGATCCTGAGCGAAGTCGAAGGAATCCCACCGGAGCGTAAGTTCATCAGCTAATCCCCTCGGCCTCCCATAACGCCCCCGGTGGGTTCATCCCACCGGAGCGAAAGTTCACCAGCTACATCGCCGGCCCCTATTTTCGTCTTTTCCACTTGCCCTGCATTGTGCGGGCTATAGCAGTGAGGTGGACGTGCATTTCGCGGGGGTCCATGTCCTGGGCGAGGCCCATCTCTTCGGCTTCCAGTTCCATCGATATGGCGTCTCCCGCCTCAAATCCTTCACAGGCGACGATATCTTCCAGCATCACGTCGAGCTTCTTCAATTCATCCCATTTCCTGATCTCCCGCTCCATCTGCTCGTCCCCTTCTCCGGCGAGGAGGGCGTCCACCCGGTTCTTGATGTATTGCTGGACATTGTCCTTCAGCCCATAATCGATCCAGATGGGATCGACCCCCGGCTTTTCGATGATGTGAATGTAACCCAAAGTAAAGCACGGTTTAAGATATTCGTCCGACTCCAGCAGTTCCTTCAGTTGCTTAACCGAATAGTTCGGAGACTCCTTTTCTTTTTCCCGGTTCGAATTCATGGAGAGTTGCTCTTTAAATTGAGATTATGACAAGTTATCCTTCGCAATAAGAGCCGCCTGGAGAAGGACTGATCGGATTATGATTTTATCTCCTTAATCAATTCAGCTCAATAAAAGAAAAGACTCTCCGGCCGGGAGAGTCTGCGGGGAAATCTATAAGGCTGTCAATGTGAGGATCAAAGTGACTTTTTAACTGTCAAGAGGAAAGATTTGACCCCTCCTCGCTCGATAATAATATTCTCCTGATAATTCATACATCCCTACATCTCGAAAATACTTTTTGAAATTTCGATAAACATTTTGGGCCTCAAAATATTTATTTTGTTTTTCCTGAATAACAACCCTATCTAAATTATTATAGGCATTATTAATTGATGAATTTTCTAATTTACACTCATTGAAATTAGCATTTCGTAGGATCGTTCCGTTGGTGAATTCTGCATCTCTTAAATCTGCGCTAGTTAAATTAGCTCCCTCTAAAGAGGCATGTCCTAAATAGGCTGACTTTAAATTGGCCCTACCTAAATTTGCTTCTTTTAGCTCCGCTGTCATTAAATTCGCATACTGTAAATTAGCACCCAATAGAAAGGCTTTTGTTAACTTTGCATCTTGTAATCTCGTTTTATAAAAAATTGTTCCAACACATTTAGCTTCTTTTGCATTTATGGAGATACAATCAGCTTCTGTTAAATCCGCTTCTTGTAAATTAGCCTCGCTCAAATTCGCCCATTTAAGATTGGCGTATTTAAAACAAGTTTTTAATAAATTCGCATGTGACAGATCGGCCTTTTCTAAATCAGCTCTTTCCAAATTTGCGCCTAGAAGAAGAGCTTGTTGAAGTTTTGCCTTAATTAAATGTGCCTGTTGTAAGTTGC
>JAZDIV010000144.1:0-6439 GCA_043804695.1 PVC group bacterium
CGGTCATTGCGAGGAGCAGAGCGACGAAGCAATCTATTGTATTGCAACGAATTGAGATTGCTTCGCTGCCCGCCACGCTGCGCTCGCGGCTTCGGCTCGCAATGACAAAAATATTCAAGACATTTCCGAGACGCGACACTATCCTGGCTGGTAATCATGGTCCAAGACATTATGCAGAACAATAATTTTCCGGAGGAAAATTTTTATGAATTATTTTTTGACTGAAGAACAGGAAATGATCCGGGATCTGGCCCGCCGGATCGCCGAGGAAAAGTTCAAGCCGATCCGGGCCGAGATGGACGAGAAGGGAGAGTTCCCCCGGGAAATGGTGAAGGTCCTGCGGGAATCGGACATGTTCGGGATCTACCTCCCCGAGGAATACGGCGGCCTGGGGGGAGGGGTTCTGGAACTGTGCCTGGCGGTGGAGGAGCTGAGCCGGGTCTGCGGGGGGATGTCCCTCTCCCTGGCCGCGACCGCCCTGGCGACCTTCCCCATTCTCCTTTTCGGGAATGACGAGCAGAAAAAGAAGTACCTTCCCCCGCTGGCGTCCGGCCGTCTGCTGGCGGCGTTCGCCCTGACCGAACCGGAGGCGGGCAGCGACGCCGGCGCGACCAAGACGACCGCCCGTCGGGACGGGGATCACTATATCCTCAACGGCACCAAGTGCTTCATCACCAATGGAAGCGTGGCCGACCTCGCGACCGTGATCGCCATGACGGACAAGAACAAGGGCAGCCGGGGGGCGAGCGCGTTTATCGTCGAGAAGGGGATGGACGGCTTCAGCGTCGGCAAGGAGGAGGACAAGATGGGGATCCGGGCTTCCTCGACCGCGGAGCTTATCTTTGAAGAGTGCCGGGTCCCCCGGGAGAACCTGATCGCCCGGGAAGGGATGGGCTTTATCGTCGCCATGAAGACGCTCGACCAGTCCCGTCCGGGGGTGGCCGCCCAGGCTCTCGGCATCGCCCAGGGAGCTCTGGACGCCGCGCTCGAGTACGCCCGCCAGAGAAAACAGTTCGGCCGGCCCATCATCTCCTTCCAGGGCCTGCAGTGGATGCTGGCCGACATGGCCACCCGGGTCGAGGCGGCCCGGGCCCTGGTCTACAGCGTCGCCCGGGCGGTCGACGGGGGGGAAAAGCGGGTAGCCAGGGATTCGGCGATGTGCAAGCTGTTTGCCTCCGACACGGCGATGAGCGTGACGACCGACGCGGTCCAGATCCTGGGAGGGTATGGCTACATGAAAGAGTACCCGGTGGAGAAGATGATGCGCGACGCCAAGATCACCCAGATCTATGAAGGGACCAACCAGATCCAGAGGGACGTGATCGGGACCCAGCTGATTCGGGAGAGCGCCAGTAAGAAGTGAGAAGAAGTGCCTAAGAAGAAGTGCCTAAAGTTAAAAGTGCCTAAAGTGCCTAAAGTTATGGCTGCCATTCCTCAATTGAACTGGAACTCCTGGGCACTTTTACCTTTAGTCTCTTTGGTCCCGGTAGTCCCTTTTAACTTTAGGCACTTATAACTTTAGGCACTTTAGGCACTTATTCTAACTTTAGGCACTTCCTTTGAACATCATCGTCTGCATCAAGCAAGTCCCCGACACCACCGACATCCGCATCAATCCGGAGACCAATACCCTGGTCCGGGAAGGGGTGGCGTCGATCATCAACCCCTTTGATCTCTACGCGATTGAAGAGGGGGTCCGGATCAGGGAGAAGCACGGCGGCACGGTGACGGTGATCAGCATGGGCCCCCCCCAGGTCGAGAGCGCCCTGCGGGAGGCCATCTCGCTGGGAGCGGACGAGGCCATCCATCTCTGCGACCGGGCTTTCGCGGGGGCTGACACCTGGGCGACCTCCTATACCCTGACCCGGGGAATCGCCAAGAAAGGCGGTTATGACCTTATTATCTGCGGCAAGCAGGCGATCGACGGGGACACCGCCCAGGTCGGTCCCGGCATCGCCGTCCAGCTTGATATCCCGCAGATAACCTATGTCCGGAAGATTGAAGAGATCAAGGACGGGACGATCCGGGTCCAGAGGATGACCGAGGAAGGGCATGAAGTCATGGAAGGGGATCTCCCGATCCTCATCTCCGTGGTCAAGGAGATCAATGAGCCCCGGCTCCCGTCCTTAAAGGGCAAAATGAAGGCCAAAAAGGCGGGAATCATCACCTGGGGCGCCGGGGATATCGGCGCCGACGAGCATCTGATTGGCCTGAACGGTTCCCCGACCCAGGTGGTGAAGATCTTCTCTCCCCCCGCCCGGGAAGGAGGGGAAATTTTTCAGGGTGAACCCCCGGAGATGGTCGAGCAATTGGTAGAGGCTTTAGAGAGACAAAAGATAATATAGATATAATAAATCCCAAGTCACAAATCCCAAATAACAAATAAACTCCTTCCCTCGTTCCCACGCTCCGCGTGGGAACGTAAGGCTAAGCGTTACCACGCGGAGCGTGGTAACGAGATAATTTCAAAAACGGTAACGGTAAGGGTAACGATGCCCGTATCGGTGAGGGTAACGGTAACGGTTGCCTCACTGGGCGCACGTAACCGTAACCGGCAGACGAAACGGGCATCGTCACCGTAACCGTAACCAAGTTGCGCCGAAGGCGCTAATTTATAATGTCCATCCAGGTTATAACCGAAAAATGCGTTGGATGCGGGTTGTGCGTAACATCCTGCCCCTACGGGGCGATCAGGATGCAGGACGGCCTGGCGGTCATCGATCACGACGCCTGCCCCCTTTGCGGAGCCTGCGTGGAGTCCTGCAATTTCGCCGCCATCGTTTTGAGAAAAGATCATCAGGGGACGGGGAGTCTCGACGCCTACCCGGGAGTCTGGATCTTCGCCGAGCAGAAGAAAGGCAGGATTCAGAGCGTGGTCTATGAACTATTGGGGGCGGGCAGAAGCCTGGCGGATCAGAGAGAAGTTGAACTGGCCGCGGTGCTGATCGGAAATGAAGTGGAGCCGGCAGTGGGCGAGCTGATCAGCCGGGGGGCGGACAAGGTCTATCTGGCCGAGGCCGCCCCTCTGGCCGTTTTCCTGGACGAGCCCTACTCCCGGATTTTATCCCGCCTGATCAGAGCGTACAAGCCGGAGATAGTCCTGACCGGGGCGACCGCGATCGGGCGGTCGCTGATCCCGCGGGTCGCGGCCGAGATCTACACCGGCCTGACCGCCGACTGTACCGGTCTCGCCATTGACGATCAGCGCGGCCTGCTCCTGCAGACCCGCCCGGCCTTCGGCGGCAACATCATGGCGACGATTGTCTGTGAGGATTATCGCCCTCAGATGGCGACCGTACGCCACAAGGTGATGAAGGAGGCGGTCCCGGACCTCTCCCGGACCGGCGAGATTGTCAGGGTCGAGGTTGCGCCGGAGGAACTCCGGTCCCGGACCCGTTTCGTGGAATCGGTGGAGGAGCTGGGATACGCCGTCAACATCGCCGAGGCCGACATCATCGTGTCCGGCGGACGGGGGATGAAGGGTCCGGAAAATTACGCGTTGCTGCAGGAACTGGCCGAACTGATCGGGGGGGCCGTCGGCGCCTCCCGGGCGGCGGTTGACGCCGGCTGGATCCCCTATTCTCATCAGGTGGGGCAAACCGGCAAGACCGTTCAGCCCAAGGTATACATAGCCTGCGGGATTTCGGGGGCCATCCAGCATCTGGTGGGGATGCAGTCCTCGGATGTCATCATCGCCATCAACAAAGACCCCGCCGCCCCGATCTTCAGCGTCGCCACCTACGGGATGGTCGGCGACCTTTTCGAGATCATCCCTGCCCTGATCAAACGGTTAAAGGAACGCCACAAATAAAAATTGACATTGAAATCGTTTTAATTATCCTGATGGCTACTTTCTTCAACCGGTATTAGAGTCACAAATGTATCGATAAAATTTTTACGGAGTAAAAATTTTAAAATGTACATCTTAGGCATTTCGGCATTTTATCACGACGCCGCCGCGGCTTTGATCAGGGACGGCGATATCATCGCCGCCGCCCAGGAAGAGCGGTTCAGCCGGGTGAAACACGACCTCGATTTCCCCCGCCGGTCGATCGAGTACTGTCTCCGGGAAGCCGGGATCACGATGGAGGATGTCGACTATGTCGGGTTTTATGACAAGCCCTTGCTGAAGTTTGAAAGGATCCTGGAGACATACCTTTCCTATGCGCCGAAGGGGATCCGGTCTTTTCTCCAGGCGATGCCCGTCTGGCTGAAGCAGAAGCTGCACATCCGCGAGACCCTGACCAGGGAACTTGGATTCAAGGGAAAGATCATCTTCCCCGAGCATCACGAATCCCATGCCGCCTCTGCTTTCTTCCCCTCGCCGTTTCAGGAGTCGGCCATCCTCACCGTCGATGGGGTGGGGGAATGGACGACCACCAGTTACGGGGTGGGGAAGGACAATCGGGTGGAGCTGATGGCCAGCATCCGCTTCCCCCACTCCCTGGGGCTCCTCTATGCGGCCTTCACCTACTACTGCGGCTTCAAGGTCAATTCGGGAGAGTACAAGCTGATGGGACTGGCTCCCTACGGCGAGCCGAAGTATGTCGATCTGATCAAGGAGCATCTGATCGATATCAAGGAAGACGGCTCCTACCGGCTGAACGTCGACTATTTTGATTACCCGGTCGGACTGCGGATGGTCGGGGAAAAATTCCGGGAGCTCTTCGGGGCCCCTCCCCAGAAGGCGGAAGCGACCATGACCCAGTTTTACATGGACTGCGCCCGGTCGGTGCAGGACGTCACCGAGGAGGTCCTTCTCCGGATGGCCCGGCATATCCACAAAGAGACCGGGATGAAGAACCTTTGTTTGGCCGGCGGCGTGGCCCTGAACTGCGTCGCCAACGGCCGGATTCTCCGGGAAGGCCCCTTCAGCGACATCTGGATCCAGCCGGCCGCCAGCGACGCCGGCGGCGCGCTGGGGGTGGCTCTCTTCGTGTGGTACCAGTATCTGGGCAACCCGCGCCGGGTCACGCCGGGCAAGGATTTCCAGAAGGGCTCCTACCTGGGTCCCGCCTTCTCCAACGAGGAGATTGAACGGTATCTCCAGCAGATCAGGGCCGACTATGAGTATGTCCCCGACGAGCAGATCTCGGAACGGGTCGCCGATTTGATCCTGGATCAGAATATCATCGGCTGGTACCGCGGCCGGATGGAGTTCGGCCCCCGGGCGCTGGGGGCGCGGAGCATTCTCGGCGACGCCCGCTCCCCGGAGATGCAGTCGATCATGAACCTGAAGATCAAGTTTCGCGAGTCATTCCGGCCCTTCGCGCCGGCGGTCCTCCGGGAGCGGGTCGCCGACTTCTTCGAGACCGATTACGCCAGCCCCTACATGCTCCTGGTGACCGATGTCCTTGATAAACGGCGCCGGCCGATGCCGTCTCCGGCGGAACTGGGCGGGCTGCTCGAGGACCAGAAGGAACGGCTGCGCCGGGAGGTCCGGGAACTGAGGGAGGTCAACCGGACGGCGGACGCCGCCAAAGTGGAAAAGATGATCGAGAACGAGGACTATCTCCGGTTCCGGACCATCATCCACCAGGTCCGGTCGGACATCCCGGCCATCACCCACGTGAATTACTCCGCCCGTCTCCAGACCGTGACCCGGGATGAGAATCCGTTTTATTACGACATCATCAAAAAGTTCGACGAGAAGACCGGCTGCCCGGTCATCGTCAACACGTCCTTCAATGTCCGCGGCGAGCCGATCGTCTGCACCCCGGAGGAAGCGTTCCGGTGTTTCATGCGGACCAAGATGGATTTTCTGGTCATGGGGAATTATGTCCTCGACAAAAAGAAACAGAAGGAATGGAAAGAAGAGTTTGACTGGATGAAGGAGTTCACCCTTGATTGATTTCGATTTTACAACCGAGAAAAAAGACATCCGCCTCTTTTCGAGGATCGTCCCCGTCGTTCTCCTGATCTGGGGGACTGTTTTCGGGTTTTCCCACAACTTTGCCGGTCGTTCGGAATGGATCCTCTACGGGATTGCCGTGGTCTTGTTTTTCTGGGGGATGATCTCCCCTTACACCCTGCGGCCGCTCTATACCGGCTGGATGTACTTCACCCGCTGCGTCGCCTGGCTGCTGACCACGGTGGTGCTGGGACTGGTGTTCTACATCGGGTTCACCGGGATCGGCCTCCTGATGCGGCTGCTCGGCAAGAATCCCCTGGACCGGAAGTTCGACCGTTCTCCCTGCTCGTACTGGCTGAAACACCGCCCGTACACCTTCAACAAGGAACACTACGAAAGGCAATTCTAAAATATTATTTTCTCATCCCCGATGATATCGGGGCTGAAAAAATAATAGAATGCAAGCATGGCCGCGACATTGAATGAGTGTTTCGAGTCGTTGGTATTGCCTTAACCCGATTTATCATAAATAGGGTTAGTTTTTAAAAATGAAAAAGATTAATCGGAAAGATCCGATTATTGAAATCC
>JAZDIV010000145.1:0-8651 GCA_043804695.1 PVC group bacterium
AGCCGAAGCCGCGAGCAAAGCGTGGCGGGAAGCAATCTCTTGCTGTGCATATAGTTGAGATTGCGTAGCCTGTCCCGAGCGATAGCGAAGGATCTCGCTCCTCGCAATGACATGTCCATACAATTATGGACTGACTAATAAATGGCCCAGTCTTCTCGCTGCTCCCCACTGCCGACAATAAGCAGCCTCGACCGTTTAAATAGACAGCGAGGACCGATGAGAAAACTCCTACATTGCAAACTTAAATATGGCCAGATTACTATTTTTCGAGCGGGCGAGGGCTCGCCGCCCTGACGCTCTTTTTGCATTCTTTTTACGCTTTTTTGACACTCCGCCGCTCGATCTGTCGTATATTCTAACGGGAGAGTATCATTGGAAAGATGACCTATCACCGTCTGACAGTCAAACTGATCGTTGCCTTTACCGCCGCCGTCCTCATCCCCGGGATAGTGCTGGGGATCATCGCCGCCCGGGCTCTCCGGCACGAAGAGAGCTACCTCGAGGGCCGGCTCGAAGACACTCTCCGGGTCGAGGTTGACGGGAGCGTCGAGCTGATTCAGTCCGAGATCGCCGCCATCGGGCAAAAGCTGGACGACGGTTTGCGGTTCGCCGGCGGGGAAAACCCCCGGGATGTTCTCCGGGCCTGGCAGAAGGGATCGACACTGGTCGAGTTCCCGTTTCTCGTCTCCCGGGATAACCGCCTTCTCTGGCCGGCCGCCGAGGCGAAAATATCCCCGGAGGAAGACGCCTTCCTGGCCTCGAACCGGGGGTTTCTCACCGGCGAATCCACCATCCTCGCTTTTGAAAACGTGGCCCTGCTCCCCGATCAGTCTCCAGACACCGTCGCCCGGGCTCCCGCCTCCGCCGCCCCCGTTCCGCCGGCGAAGAAAGCGGAGGAAGTGGACCTCCGCAAGGCCCTGGCCGGCCAGGGGTTGAAGGATAAAGTCGCCGTGGCCCGCTTCCGCGGCGACGAAGCCGTCCAGAGCCGGCTCTACGAGCAGGCGGAGCAGGAGGAGAAGCAGGTTCTACAGAGAAACGTTCTTCCCCGGCAGGAGGGCGCGGACGACGCTGTGCAGGACAGATCGATCTTAGTCGCGGAACCACTCGATTTCGCCGGCATCACCTCCGGGGCCGCCGCCGGCTTCATCCCCCGGCTGACCGGGAAGAAGCTGGAGCTTTTTTTCTGGAAACGAGTTGAGCCGGGAGGGGAGATCGCCGGCTGCCAGGTCAATCTGGAGAGGTTCACGGAAATGATCCTGACCGCGCTCCCGGTGCCGTACTCAGCCACCCGGCTCCTGACCGTCCTCGACCAGAACGGCGAGCCGCTCCTCGACCCTCTCGAAGACAAAACCGCCCGCGACTGGAAACGGCCTTTCTTTTCCCGGGAGATCGGGGAGGTCCTCCCCCGCTGGGAGGTGGCGGCCTATCTCGTTGATCCCACGGGGCTGGCCGGCCGGGCCCGGCTCCGCTCTCTGGTTACCGGGGTGCTGATCGCCCTTTTGCTGGTCGCGATCCTGCTGGGCGGCTTCCTCGTCTTCCGGGCGGTCAGCCAGGAGATGGCGCTGGCCCAGCAGAAGACCACCTTCGCCGCCAATGTTTCCCATGAGCTGAAAACACCGCTCACCTCCATCCGGATCTTCGCCGAGATGCTGGAAAAGGGACGGCAGCCCAGCCGGGAGAAACAGGAGCAGTACCTGAAAACGATCGTCTCCGAGAGCAAGCGGCTCTCCCGGCTGATCAACACCGTTCTCGACTTTTCCCTGATCGAACGAGGCGAGAAGATCTACCACAAGCTGGAGACCGACCTGGCGGAGGTCGTGCGGCAGGTGATGGAGAAGCTGACGGGACGGCTGGAGGAGCGGGGGTTTGTTGTCCGGATCCGGGCGCCGCGGCGGCCGGTCAGGGTGTCGGCCGATCCGGAGGCGCTGGAGCAGGTCCTGGTCAACCTGGTCGCCAACGCGGAAAAATACTCGGACGCCCGCCGGGAGATCGAGATCGAGGTCGCGGAGGAGGGGGAGCGGGCGCGGGTGACGGTCCGCGACCGGGGGATCGGCGTGCCCGCGGGCGCAGCCCGGAAGATATTCAAAAAGTTCTACCGGGCCGACGACCGCCTGACCTCCCGGGTGAAAGGGACCGGCCTCGGCTTGACCATCGCCCGGGCGATCATGCAGGAGCACGACGGCGATCTGCTCTATTCTCCCCGCGAGGGAGGGGGAAGCTGTTTCTCTTTCGATCTACCGCTTTTATAGGATAAAAAGCATAAAATGAAAGCGGCAACGATACTGGTCATCGAGGACGAACCGACCATCCTCACCGGCCTCACCGATCTCCTGGAGAGGGAAGGAGAGGCGATCAATCGCTTCGACTTTTTGGACGAGATCTGGGGGATGAGCTACGAGGGAACCACCCGGACGCTCGACCAGCACATCGTCCAGCTCCGAAAAAAGATCGAGGACAAGCCCGCCCAGCCCCGCCACATTCTCACCGTCCACGGCGTCGGCTATCGTTTTATCGGTACTCCTGATTAAGAGTGATGGACCAGCCCACATTCAGAGTGTTTTATCCCTTCATCTTGCTGCTTCGGAATTTTCAGCCAGAGGCTTCAGCCTGAGGCTGATCCGCCTCGGGAGGAGATCCGCCTCTGGCGGAGATGAGCCTCCGGCGCACAATAACTGTATTGTGGGAGGGGTTTTTAACCCCGATTATCGGGCTTGGAAAGCCCTCCCACAGTTGCGTAAAATTAATCAGGGTCAAACCCAAAATTAATCAGGGTCAAACCCTAAATTCTAAGTTATAGACCCCACAACTTAGAATTTAGGGTTTGACCCTGATTAATGGAATTTAGGGTTTGACCCTGATTAATGACCCTGATTAATTCACATCCGCAAGGACCCGGACATAGAGACCGGCCTCCACCTCTGGGTCGTCTCGGACAACCTCAGGAAGGGCGCGGCACTGAACGCCATCCAGATAGCCGAGCTCCTGGTAGTAAAAGGCATCCTCTAAAAAAGGGGACAGGCTACTTTTTTAAAAAGTAGCCTGTCCCCTTTTTTTATGGTTTGGCCGGGCTTTTCCCAGAGGTGAGCTCCTCAATTGCCGTGCTCGCCTCCTCGGAGGACGGATCGAGCCTGAGGGCCTCCCAGTACGCCATCATCGCCTTTCCGTTCTGGCCCATTGCACTGTAGTTCTTCCCCAACTCGATATACCATTTGGGACTAATTATACAGCGCAACTCTTCTACCGGTTCTCCGTCTTTATCCACCGGGAGACCGGTGTCTTTCTTTTCCAATCTTTTGATCACTTCCCAAAGAAGTTTTATTGCCTCGTCATAATCTTTTAAGGCCCGGTATGCCCGGGCTTTTCCAAGCGAACTTCTCCCTTTCTTATACTCCTGAAGCGCATCCTCATATTTGCCGAGCTGAAAGTAGATGTCTCCCATTTTCCTATGAATATGTGTGCTATCGAGTTGGTACTCACGCTTCTCATGCGGGTATTTTTGTTCATACAACCTATTTAACTCGATGTAAGCAGAGAGGGCCTCTTTTTCATTTCCCATTTTTCCATACGTATCGCCAATATCTTCATAAATGAGAAATGCTTTGCTTCTCTCTTCGGGTTTTCCATTAGAAGCACTGCGCAGAGCCTCCTGAAACGCCTCAAGGGCTTTATCGTATTTATCCCGACGGCTCAAAACATGCCCCAGTTCTTTGTATGCGTATGACGGCTTTTTAATATGAGCTGCTGCCTTCCGCAGGACTTCCTCCTCACTGTCGGGGCGCCCACACATGCTGTAATATTCGGCTAACTTCTTATAGTCATCCCAGTCAGAGGCACCGGTCTCGCACAATTTCTCCAGTTTAGTGTATTTTTTAGCCTGCGTGAGGAAAGATGACAAGTACCCCTTTATGTTGTCACCAAAAGTGGGAAGCTCCTGGGCGCGCTCCAGATGATCAAGGGCAGAGCCAGGATCACCGCTGCTCAGGTAGACTTTCCCGAGCAGGTAATGCGCCTCATCATTTTCCGGCTGAAGCTTCACCGCTTCACGAAGATGTGTTATTGCAATCTCGGGATCTTCAGAAACCCTTTCAAGGCATTTACCTATAAGTAAATGTGCCCGTGGATCTTCGGGGGAGAGCTCTGCCGCTTTCCGTGCCAGCTCCAGCGCTTTCCTGGTTTTATCGCAGTGATATAGCAAAGAGGAAAATGCGGTATAAATTTTAGAATCATCTGGCCTCCTCCTAATTGCCTCATCAGAGAGTTCTGCGATACTGTCGCCATATCCGTACCTGCGCTCCGCGTATAATTTTGCAAGCTCCATGTAATTCTCCACTCTTTCCGGGTCTGCCTTGATCGCCTTTTCCAGCGATTCAACCCTTTTAGAGAAGGAGACCTTATCGCTATCTTCCGCAAGAGCTTCAAAAATACCGTCTATCAGCAAGAAAACCGTTAACAAAAAAATAGCCAGAACCGTGCCGGTCTTCCTATCTCCCATAATCATCCTCCTTTACGCTTATTAAAGGGTACAATCCTCAACACCGGCCAGATAGCGGAGCCCCTGTTGAAAGAATATTTTTTACGGCTGTTGGGGACTTTCTCTCCGAGTGAGCACCTCTATGGCTGTACCCGCCTCCTCTGAGCTCGGGTTCAGTCTGAGGGCCTCCCAGTATGCCAGCACAGCTTTTCCATTCTGGCCCATTTCTTGGTAGGTCTTCCCGAGCTCTAGATACAATTGAGGATCCACTTTATAATGTAAGCCCTTTACCGGTTTGCCATCTTTATCCACAGCTCCCCTATCTGCTCCAGAGGGCCTTTCGGCCGACCCGGATTCCTCCAAGATCTTTCCCCAAAGAACTCCCACTGCCGATTCGTAATTCTTTGAGGCCCGGTATGCCCGGGCGCACTTAATTAAATACCCTGCCTTCCCATATTCCGGTGCTGCCTCAGTGTATTTTCCAAGCTCAATGTAGATGTCACCCATTTTTTCGTGAATGAGCCGACGACCTTCGGACTTTAATTCAATTGACTCAATATAAGCAGAGAGTGCCTCCTCGGGCTTCCCCATCCTCTTATATGCATCACCTATATCTTCATAAATTCTGTATGTATCCTCACGCTCGTCAGGCGTTCCGCTCGAGGCAATGCGTAAGGCCTCCTGAAATGCCTCATGGGCTTCATTGTACTTATCCTGACGGCTGAAAATATTCCCAAGTTCCCGATAGGCATACGACTGCTCCTTTATATGCGCCAGAGCTTTGCGCAAAACTTTCTCTGCCTTGTCAGTCTGCCCGGCCCCGGTGTAATATCCAGCAAGCTCATTATAGTCCTTCCAATCAGAGCTACCGACCTCGCACAATCTTTCCAACTTGCTGCATTCTTTGGCCCTCTCGATGGGAGACGACAAGTGCAAGTACCCCTTTATGTTATCACCGAAAGTGGGAAGCTCCCGGGCGCGCTCCAGATGATCAAGGGCAGAGCCAGGATCTCCGCTTTCCAGGTATGCTCTGCCCAGCAGGTAATGCGCCTCATCATTTTCGGGCTGAAGCTTCACCGCTTCACGAAGATGGTTTATCGCAATTGCTTTATTGCGAGAAATCCTCATAAGCCATTTGCCTATCAAGAAGTGTTCCCGCGGATCTTCGGGAGAGAGCTCTGCCGCCTTCTGTGCCAGCTCCAGCGCCTTATCTTTATCGCGGCAGCGATGGAAGGTGTAATAGAATTCCATGTAAACCTTCGGATCATCCGGATTGCTCTTAACTGCAATCTCGTAAAGCTCGGCGACCCTGTCACAGTCTCTCTGCTTGTCGTATAATTTCCAAAGCTCTATATAATTCTCCAAGCTTCCCGGGTCTTCTTCTATCGCCTTTTGCAGCGATTCCACCTTTTCATCGTACGAGGCATCACCTTTACTTTTTTCACCAGCTCCGGCACCAGAGGCTGTTAGTAAAAAGACCAGAGATAAAGAAACAAACCGCGCCACAGCATTTCTCATAGTTCCCATAATACTCCTCCTGTACTTTAATTATAGAGCCATATTATCCTATCAAAATAATAACCAATTTTGTGTTAATTAGGCATTGTGTATTGTTTTATCCTACTTTCTTATCCCTGATTCTTACCCTGGCATTGCTGAGTTTTGCTACCATTAAGCCGATTCTAAATATACACTTATATTAGGCTGTTCGTTCTTACCGGAGTGAGAACTGTTCATCCTCGTTGAAAATAATGCCATCAGTTCGACTACCCGGGCCGCCATTGACGTCGGGGATGGATGGAACAGTAATGCCTTCGCTTTTAACCACATCTGGGAAGGTTTGACCGGGATCTATGTCTTCGGAGACGGGAACGGCTTCCATGAAAACATCATCTCCGGCGACTGCAACGGAAACGACTCCGCCGACATCGGCCTCTTCCGCGAGACATCCGGTCTCTGGGGGGCACGGGGGGTGACCCGGGTTTATTCCGGCGGTTCCTTCGACCTTGCCGTTCCCGGCGATTACACCGGCAACGAGACCCGGGCGCCCGCCGCCTTCCGGGGGAGCGCCGGCCTCTGGGCGATCAGGGGTGTCACCCGGTCTTATTTTGGTGCAAGCGGAGAACCTCCCCGTAACCCGATAACCGGCTGCCAATTACTGTGATTATCCTTTCCACTCCTTATTTAACAAATAAGGCAATGCGTTATTTGTTAAATAAGGAGTGTCACTTGTCCTGATGATAGCTGCGGTAGATTGCGCTCTTGGCGACTCCCCTCCGGTCGGCCACCAGTTTGATCGCCTCCATCCGGGATATGCCGAGCTCGGCCATCGTTTGCTCAATCTGCTCTGATACCGGCAGGGAAGATCCGGGGGAGACCCCCTTTTTCCCCTCCACCAGGAGGACAATCTCCCCTTTTACCGACCCCCGGGCCGTGAGTATCCCCAAAACCTCATCCGGTGTTCCCCGGAGCACTTCCTCGAATTTCTTGGTCAGCTCCCGGGCCACCGCCACCCTTCTCGGGCCGAATATCTCACCGATGTCACGCAGCGCGGCGAGCAGCCGGCGGGGAGACTCAAAGAAGATAATGGTCCGTTCCTCCGCCTGAAGGAGCCAGAGTTTTTTCCGCCGGGCGGTGGGCGGGGAGGGCAGAAATCCCTCAAACACGAACCGGTCCGCGGGAAGGCCGGAAACAACCAGGGCGGTTAGGGCGGCTGATGGACCCGGGACGGGGGTAACCGTGATGCCCTCTTTGATCGCCTGTTCGATCAGGCGATACCCCGGATCGGAAACACCGGGCATCCCGGCTTCCGAAATCAGGGCCACGGTCTTGCCGGCCTTGATTTTTTCGATTATCTTTCCGCTTTTACTTCTCTCCCGGGCGTCATAGTAACTGATGGCGGGTGTGGCTATGGAGAATCTCTCTTTTAACTTCCGGGCCGTGCGGGTGTCTTCGGCGGCAATGAAGGCAGCCTCATTCAGTACCCGGATCGCCCGGAGGGTGATATCCTCCAGATTGCCGATCGGGGTTCCCACGACATAGAGAATGCCCGGTGTCGATGGAAGATGCTTCATTATCCCATCAGTTCCTGCCGGATGTCTTTCAGGTCGATTGGAACCAGGAGACCGAGTGTGATTATCTCCTCCCCGTTCGAGTCGCTGAGTACGACGATGTCGTAAGCATCCGGTTTCACCATCAGCTCTTCGAGCATCTGCCTCCTTTCCTCCCCCAATCATGGCAGTACGAGCCATAAAAATTCCCCCTACGGGCGATTATACTATCGCTGGAAGTGTTGTGAAGGATAAAATAAAATGAGGTGGAACGGAATGTCTTGACTGATGTATCATTGACACGGAATCGGAATGGTGGTTGGTGATATACACGGTTGTCCCCCCGGAGGGGGACGGAAAAGGAGGCGGTATGAACGGCATCTGTAAGAAGGCGGCGATAGGAATGGTCTGTCTGCTGGCGGTTATCGTCATCGCGGGCTGCGCGGCGGGTCCGGCGTCGCGGTTCGCCGAGCATCCGGCCGGTTTCTGGGCCGGCCTCTGGCACGGCTTGATCTGCATCGTGACTTTTGTCATCAGCCTCTTCACCAAAAACGTGCAGATGTACGAGATCAACAATACCGGCGGATGGTACAACTTCGGCTTCCTTCTCGGCGTCTGCATCATCTTCGGAGGAAGCTGGGGTGCCGGCTGCAAGAGGAAAAGCCCGGCCGAGGTAGAGTGGGACGAGATCGGGGAGAAACTGGAGAGGAAGGTTCGCCGGGGCATCAAGAGCTGGCTGGATGAAGACGAGGACAAGAAGGATAGCGAGGAGTGGGAGGCGATCAGCCGCCAGATCGAGGAGAAGATTAAACGCGAGCTGCGCGACTGGGCGGAGAAGTAGGAGAAAGAAATCGAGCCGGGAGCCGATAAATCGGCTCCTGGCTCGATTTCGGAGTGATGGAGTACTGGAATATTGGAGTGTTGGAAGGCCGTGCTTACATCACCCCATCACTCCAGTACTCCATATCGCCTTCGGGTAAGCCGTCGGCTAGTGTCGCGTCTCGGAAATGTCTTGAATATTTTTGTCATTGCGAGCCGAAGCCGCGAGCGCAGCGTGGCGGGCAGCGAAGCAATCTCAATTCGTTGCAATACAATAGATTGCTTCGTCGCTCTGCTCCTCGCAATGACCG
>JAZDIV010000146.1:0-2287 GCA_043804695.1 PVC group bacterium
CCGGTTTCTACCATCGGGTTGCCCCTGCCGTTATGACCGATTCGTTGATGGCCGATTTCCATATCGGCGCCGCGGGGCTCGGCAACTTCACAGCCTTTTACTTCTATAGCTATTTCCTGATGCAGGTCCCCACGGGCATTATTGTCGACTACTGGGGCCCCCGGAAACTCCTGGCCGCCGGAGCGCTCGTAGCCGCCGCCGGGACCATTCTTTTTGCCTCCGCCACGTCGATCGTTCCGGCCAACATCGGACGACTCCTCATCGGCGGGGCGGTTGGGGTCGCCTATGTCGCCGTCCTCCGTATTTCGACACGCTGGTTCGAACCCCGCTTCTACGCCACGTTGGGCGGGCTCACACTCTTCTGCGGAGTCGGCGGCGCCGTATCCGCCGGCGTTCCGCTGCATTTCCTGGTTGCCCGCTTCGGCTGGCGGCCCGTGATGTTCTTCGCGGGGGCCGTTCTCCTCCTCATCGGGGCCGCGATCTGGCTGATCATCCGGGATGATCCGGCCGAACGGGGATACCGAAGCTTCGCCCCTCCGGAGCCGGAGGTATCTTTTTCACTGGCTGCGCTCCGCAACGATCTGGTGATGGTCTTCCGCTACCGGAACAACTGGCTTCTCTCCCTTGTCGGTTGCGGCTTGACGGGATCTGTCCTCACCTTCGCCGGGCTTTGGGGCGTCCCTTTCTTCACGACCCATTACGGGATGCCTGTCGCGGCAAGCTCCGCCATCACCTCGACGCTGCTCATCTCCTACGCCGTAGGCGCCATCCTGCTGGGCATCCTGTCCGACCGGGTCGGCTTGCGCAAGCCCGTCATGCTTGCCGGTTCGGTCCTGGCATTGCTCTGCTGGATTCCGATCCTCTTCTTCCCCAGGCTCCCCATCTGGCTGCTCGTCTCCATGGTCATTCTCGTCGGCTTGGCGTGCGGTTCCGTGACCATCGGCTTTGCCTTTGTGAAGGAGTCTGTACCGTCCCGGTTTGCCGGCACGGTAAGCGGGGTGTACAACATGGGTTCGACCTTTGGGGCCATGACCCTCCAGCCGGCCATCGGCTGGCTTCTGGATCTATCCTGGCGGGGGACGATCGCCGGCGGCGTCCGGATCTACGCCTTGGCCGCCTACCGGTCGGGTTTTGTGCTGATCATCGCCGTCTCGATCCTGTCGGCACTGGCGATCGGCTTCACCGCCGAGACCAACTGCCGTCAGCAGGGGGCGCCGAACAGGAACGGGACAGGCGGATGGCGATCTTGAAAATTTAATGGGATTTTTTATTTACAACTTCTGTAGTCAGTATTTGACTTAACCCATAGAAAGCTGTATCTATCACTCCATAACATGAAAAAGGCAGGGGATTTTGAAGATGCCATGAAGAGATTTATGCGCATCCGTATACACAACGTTGGGTGCCATAGATCTATACATCAATGTGGATATAATAACAGAGTATTGAATGAGAAAGAGTCATGGATACGAAGCAGGTTGTGACAAATTATCATAATGCTTGGACTATCGATGATGTGGAAGCAGCTCGCATTTACCTATCAGATGATTTAGATTTTCAAGGAAGCATTGATACTTTCCGCCGGGCTGATGACTTTATCGATGCACTTACATTATTCCAAAAGATGCTTCGGGGAATCACCTTAATTCAAAGTTTCTTTTCTGAAAGTGGAGCCGCTTTGCTCTATGATTGCGTTACGATGAGCGCTGCAGGTGTGATTAGAGCAGCTGAGTTCTTTACGGTTAGAGATGGTAAAATTAATTCTATTCGGCTGGTTTTTGATGCTACTGAGCTTCGAAAACTCATGGGCTGAATGAACTATTGATGTGCTTGGCTTCTTGTTTTCTTGATTATCGCGGCCGTTCTTTTTATTATTCCCATCATTACCCAGCGGAAGAAACTTTCCACCTTGCCCGAGGGGTAGGGGATCACTAGGGGGGGCCGTATCTCGTAAAACGTAACAAAATATTTGAGTGAAAGGAGAAACAACAATGGCACACGATCCAAAGGAGATTTTAACACTTGCAGCCTCTGACCAGGAACTTCAGAGACGATGGAAGGTAGCACGGGCACGTATGGAGGCGGAGAACATAGACGTACTGGTAATGCAGAACGCGAACCAGTGGCTGGGTGGGTATGTCCAGTGGTTCGTAGACATACCGGGACGGAATGCTTATCCCATAACAGTGGTCTTTCCGCTTAACGACGAGATGACCACCGTCACCTGTGGCGGCAGACCTCCCGGAGACCTCGGTCCCCCGGCATGGGCGATGAGGGGCGTAAAGAA
>JAZDIV010000147.1:0-17341 GCA_043804695.1 PVC group bacterium
AGACGAAAAAGTAACCAGTAAAAAATATTTTATTTTGTTTTATTACGCTAAGGGCTTACCGTTGTTTATTGAGCAGTTGCATTCAAACTAATTCTTGGGTAATCATCAGTCTGTTACAAGTTTAAAAGGTACAATTCACTCCAATTTTTCTAAATTAGCGCCGGAGGCGCTAATTTAGAAATAAATCGCGTTACCTGGTAACCGGCAGATCGCCGCGCCGGCCGAAATAAACCCTGGTCAACCCCCGGACCGCCCAGAGGCCGCACTCTTCCCGGAAGACGGCGACGGACCACGCGCCGCCCGCCAGAAAAGACAGGCCGAGCGGCTGGTCGCCTCCCCGCCCGAAGTAAATCCTCCCTCCCTCCCGCACGGCCCAGAGCCCGGAAGCAGGGCGGAAGACGGCCGGGTCAACGATCCCGTCGGCGTCGAGATCGCCGGTTACCGGCCGGTCCCCCGGCCAGCCGAAATAGAAGCGGCTGATATCTTTAACCGCCCAGAGGCCGGTCCCCGGCCGATAGACCCCGATATCGGCCCGGCCATCCCCGTCCCAATCGTCCGTACGGGGGAGGTCGCCGGCCGCGCCGAAATAGGCGCGGGTTTGGTCCCGGACCGCCCAGAGGCCGGAGGAGGGACGGAATAGCGCGGAGTCGGCGGTGTTGTCGCCGTCGTAATCGGCGCCGGCCGGCTGGTCGCCCTTTCGCCCGTAATAGAAGCGGGAGACGCCCCGGATCGCCCATAATCCCGTAACGTCCCGGAAGACCGCGATATCGGTGGAGCCGTCGCCGTCATAATCGGCCGGGGCTGGCCGGTCGCCGGCCGCCCCGTAATAGACCCGGGAGATATCCCAAATCGCCCAGAGCCCGGTTTCCGGCCGGTAGACGGCGATATCGGAGACGCCGTCGCCGTCGTAATCGCCGGAGAAAACCAGGGGCAAACACGATGCCTCCGGCGCCGCCGTGGGCGCGGCTGTCGGCGCGGCGGTCGGCGCGGGCCAGGGGGTGGCCGGCGCGGGGGTCGGCGGAATCGTAGGCGCGGCGGGTGACGGTCCGGGCGGGGCGGTCGGCGAGGCCGGGGCGGGCGAAGAGGTGGGCGCAGGGCGAGCGGTGGTCACGGCAATCTGGTCGGAGTACCGTCTCTCATAGCAAACCCGGTAGCCGGACTGGCTGTAGATCCGCTTCGCCGATATCCGGTAGTAGTAGATTGTCCCGGCGGATAGCCCGGCGTCGATATACAATGTGCCGGGAACGGTCTCCTCGTTGACCTTCCGGTAGATGCCGGTCGGCTCGCAGCCGGGGTTGGCATCCAGCCCGGCGCCCGGATCGCCGTTGCTGACGGGCGACCGGTAAATATCATATCCGCTCGCCCCCGGGACCGGCTCCCAGCTCAGTCCGATGTAATCGGCCCCGGCGCCGGTGGGATGGAGTCCCCGGGGACGGTCGGGAGGAGGAAATACCAGGTCCCTTGACCCGCCGGGGGTTTCAACCTCATCGACATATGCCCGGGCCCGGGTGATCTCAAAATTACCGAGGCTGTCGCATTTGACAATCACCGTCCCGTCCAGGTCATTGCGATAGACAATGCCGCCGGCGTTCAGGATGCTGTCCAGGGCTTCCTGGCGGGGGTGGGAACGGGATCCGGCCCCCGTGCCGTAAGCCATCTGGGCCACCGCGTACCCGGGCTTCATCGCCGCCAGGAAATCGGGATCGCTGGACGACGCGCTGCCGTGGTGGTGGACCTTGTAGATATCGGTGTCGGCCAGCTCCGCCAGCGCCCCGGGATAGCTGTGGGGAACGGTCTCCTGCAAAACCCATTTTTCCTGCTTGCTGTCGAGAGCGTCGCCGCCGGTCAAAAAGACGCTTTCCCCGCAGCGGATCTGGATCAGGGCGGACCAGGCGTTGTCACTGCTCCCGCCGGGTGAGGCCGCGTTGGCGCAGAGAACCCGGGCGCTGATGGAGGGGTCCCAGCCGGGGCCGACGTTCGTCTCCGGTCCGCTCAGATAATCACCGGCGTCGTAGGTATAAATGGACGCTCCTTGCGCCCGCAGATCCGCGATCAGACCGTCATAGGCCGGCTTTTTCCCTTCCGGCCAGATGGCGTTCTCAAAATAGTTCACGACCCGGTAATGGCCGGCCACCGCCGGCAGGCCTCCGTAATGGTCCAACCCCGGCGAAGAGCAGGCCATGTTCCAGAGAGTGCCCCCGGCCCCGATCTTTTCATCGAGGAAGGATATCAGAACGTTCTTGGAGCCGCTCCGCCCGCCGTCCATCAAAAGGTTCCGGTCGTCTCCGGTTCCCAGTACCCCGTCCTCTCCCGGGAACTCGTAGTAACTGCTCTCCCCGTAAGTTGACGACTCTCCTTCGGCGCACCACTGGATAAAATAGGCCCGCATATAGCCGGTCCCGGCCGGGACCGGAGCGGGTGAAAAAAGAACCGCTGTCACGACAGCCGCCAGTATCTTTATTCTCCTGATCATATACCCGTTTCTCCCTCAGCAGTCGTCGTTCAACTTATGAATACATCGGGCCAATCGTGTAAAGATCACACATAACCGCCGGGAAGTTGTCATCGAATTGTCATTAAAAAGTAAAAAAAACCGCGCCGAAAAGCATCTGCGCGGGGGACGTGAACCCTGCCGGATCCACGGGACCGGAACGGCCGGCCGGAGACTATTTTTTAGTCTCCGCTTCCTTGAGACGGTCGATCCGGGAACGGAGGAGATCGCCGTGGCGGGCCGGAGCTTTCTTGACCGCTTCTTTATAATACCAGACCGCCACCCGGGGCTTATTCTGGAAATGTTCGCTGAGGAAAGCCAGCCGGTACGGGGGATACCAGCTTTCCGGGTAGAGCTGGCGGGCGCGGCTGTATACCTCCGCCGCCTCTTTGTAGTGCCCTTCCCGGGTCCGGGCCTCCCCGAGATCGAGCAGACCCTGCAATTCTCCGGGGATAGTCTCCGATTCGCCGGCGCCCACGGCCTCGGTCAGCAGGTGGAGTTCGTATTCAACCCGGGTTTTGTCTTCGGTGTCATTCTTCCGGGAATAGATGCCCCAGAGCCGGATCCCCTCCTCCGGAATACCTGCCGCCCGATAACACTTGGCCAGATCCCGGTAGGCGGCGAAGTTATTCTGATACTCGGGTGACTTTATGATCTGGTTATAATAATAAATCGCCTCCTGATGCTCTCCGAGTTCACGGCAGGTCTGAGCCATCAGGAACTGGAGATAGCGGTTCTGGGGATCGAGCGCCAGCGCTTCCCGGAACGCTTCCCGGGCATCGACCGGGTTCCCTCCGTCCAGGGCGCCCAGGCCCCGGCTGATCAGCGCCGGGAGGGGGATTGCTTCCTTCTCTTCCGTTTCGGCGGGCAGACCGGCATACAGTCTCACCAGCCCCTCCGAAACCTGCTCGCGGATCAGGGGGAAGTCCCTGTATTCATCCAGGGCCCGCTGATAGCATTCGATGGCGTCCGACACCTTCCCCATCTTTTCCAGGCAGATCCCCAGCCGGACCGCGGCTCTCCCGGCCAGCCGGGGCCCGCTGCCGGAATCGGCGGCGATCGACCGGTATATCTCCGCCGCCGCCGCGGGTTCCCCGAGCGCTATTTCCCGGTAGAGCCCCCGGTAGAGCCGGTCGGCCGCCGCCCGGACCGACGGCCCGGATTCCGGGGAACCCCCGGCCGGAAAGGCCGGGGCGGCGATCAGGAGCAGCGCGCCCGTTACAAACAGAATCAATCGGTTCACTATTAATCAGTCTCCAATCAGCTGGTAACCGGCCCCGTAAACGGTCACGATATGACGCGGATTCTTCGGATCAGCTTCGATCTTCTTCCGCAGTTTCAGTATCAGGTTGTCGACCGTTCGGGTGGTGGGATAGACATCAAAACCCCAGATCTCATCGAGCAGTGCATCCCTGGTCACGACTTTGTCCCGGCGGACAAGCAGATAGCCGAGGATCCTGGTCTCCAGGGCCGTCATGCTTACACTCTCGCCGCCCCGGATGACCCGAAAGCTCTCCAGATCGATCTCGGCGTCGCCGATTACGTGCCGGGCCTTTTCATCCGGCAGCGACTCTCTTCTCCGGCAAAGGACCTTGATCCGAGCCAGCAGCTCCCGGACCCCGAACGGCTTGGTCATGTAATCATCCGCCCCCAGTTCCAGGCCGTGGACTTTATCCGCCTCCTCTCCCCGGGCCGAGAGCATGAGAACCCGGACCGCCGGGATCTCCTTCTTGAGACAGCGGCAGACGTCATACCCGCTGATGTCGGGAAGCATGACGTCCAGGACAACAACCGCGGGGGGCTGCTTCCGGGCCAGCTCGATCCCCGCTTCCCCGGTCGCGGCGGTCACGGCCTCGTACCCCTGAGTCCGGAAGAAATCCTCCAGACTCTTCAACAGCTTTTCCTCATCCTCGATGATCAGTATCCGTTCCATCGGCCACTCCTCCTCTCTATTCCCGCTTTCTGTTCCGTAATCTTATTTTTTCTTCGAAAAAACAAGAACAGTATATCTGAAGCCGACTGATAAATTATATTCCAGGTAAATAGCGGCTGAGGTTATAAGGCTATTTTATCATGTTTTCTCTGTGAAAATATTTTAGTTAACCAGCAGCCACCCGACGGAATCAGTCGGGTGGCCGGTATAAAGTAGCGCCGAAGGCGCTAATTTATATCCGGGGTGATCGGGATGATGAGAGTGAAGATGCTCCCCCATCCCAGCCGGCTCTTCACCTCGACCCGGCCCCCGTGAGCCTCCGCTATATGTCTGACGATGGAAAGCCCGAGGCCGGCGCCTTTGCGAGCCCGGCTCTGTACCAGCCGGGAACGGTAAAATTGGTCGAAGATCCGGTTGATGTCTTCCCGGCTGATGCCCATCCCCCGGTCCTTGACACTGAGAAGCATTTCATCGTTCCGGCGGCGGAGCTCCACCCATATTCTTCTGTCCGTCCGGAAAAACATGACCGCGTTGTGCATCAGGTTGATCAGGGCCTGGGAGAGAGCGTCCCCGTCCACCATCGCCCGGGGGATGTCGCTTCCCTCCTGATAGATAATAACAAATCCCTCGGTTCGGGCGTATTCTTCGAAAGCTCTGATCGTGCGTGATACCGTCTCCCGGATGTCGGTGAGCTGGAAGACATAACGTTTTTTGCCGGCGCCGATCTTGGAAAAGTCCAGCACGTTGTCTATCAGCCGGCTGAGCCTCTCGCTTTCGGAGGTGATGAACCCGAAGTATTCTTTCTCTTTCTCCCGGCTGGAGACCGCTCCCATCTCCAGAATCTCTCCTACCGCCCGGATGGTTGCCAGAGGAGTTCTCAGTTCGTGGGAGACCCGGGAGATAAAATCGCTTTTCAGCCGGGCGAGTTCCGTGTCCTTTTTGATCAGCCGGTAAATCACGTAAATGCCGAGAAAAATGATCGCCAGAAGAAACAGGATATAGCCCAGGCGGTTTCTTCGCTCCTGGCGGGAGAACTCCAGAAAAAAACCCCGGCTCTGATAGATCACCCGTAATTCCCAGTCCGGCAGAACCGGGGCCAGGGACTGCACGATCCGGTAACGGGAGTCGGTGGCGGGATCGCCGCCCCGGGCGGCTTCATCCCCCTCTCCGTTATAGATGACGATGTTCACATCCGCTTCCGCCTCCATCACCCCGACGATGACCTCCCGGATCGTGTCCCGGAACCAGGAAGGATCGAGGATGACTCCCAGGATCATGCCTTCCCCCGGGGCGGGCGCACGGATCATCCTGATCGTCACGATCGCCTCCTCCCCGTCAACGGTGCCCGAAAACACCTTCACATCATCACCCTCCTCTTCGGCGAGCGGGAGCAGCCTCGCATACTCGGTGCGGACGGCCTCCTGCAGCTGTTCGCCCCAGAGGGCCGCCTGTTCCCGCCGGCGCCAGCGGTCGGCCAGGCGATCGATTTCCAGGCACGATTCCCTGTCCAGAATTCCTTCTTTTTTGAGTTCGTTTGCCGTTTCCACGGCCTGCCGGGCGAAGAAGGACGCCTCTTCGATGCTCCCCGCCAGGTTTCCCTGTAAAAGCTGATCCAGGATATGCCGGCAGTGCTCGAAAGAGCGGCCGTATTCGAACTGGAGGCGCTCGATCAGGGCCAGCTGGAGAAGGGCCGTCAGTTTAAGGGAGAGCCCCCCCACTGAAACGGGCGGAACAGGCAGATCGGACAGTTTCCGGTAATAGTCCGCGGCCGCCCGGTAATCTTTGGCCCGGAAAGATACCCGGCCCCGGGCATTGAGAGTTATCGCTTCGGCAAGATCGGATTGACCGAGCGCCCGGGCCTCCTGATATTTCCGGAGAACCAGGGCGGGATCCCCGCCGGCGAACTCTTCCCCCTCCCCTCCTAAAAACTTCCGGGCAAACGAGCGGTCGACGTTCGAGAGGACGGCCAGTTCCCGGGCATCGGTCAATTCGACGGCGGAGGGACCGAAGGGAAAGAGGCGGTTGAGGTTGCCGTCAAACAGGAAAAAGTCCCCGCAGAGCGGGGACGACTCGCAGGCATCCCGGAGAATTTCAGCCGGTTCCCGGGACGGATCGGCTTCTTCCAGATACCGTGACAGCCCGGATTCTTCCTCGAGAACCGCACTAAAGAGCGTATTCCGGCAGATGCCGCCGACCCGGTTCAGGTAAGCCGCGATCTTTTGATTGATTGTCTCCGGCTTCTCGGCCAGTGACCGGGAAACCAGGAACGCCAGGATAATCACCGGGATGAATACGAAGAATACAAATAGGAAGAGGACTCTCCCCCTCCTCAATCTTTCAATCACCGGAGCTAACCGCCGGGGAAGCATAGCCTTGCCTCTGTCTGATTGATGAACAATAAATTCCGGAAAACGTTCCGGAGTGATTGAGTACTTTAGTACAGACTGACCCTCAATTATTCCGATACCGCAATCATACCGCAACCATAAAAATAGATTTTATTAGCAGGCGCCGGGACGAAAGTATAATATGATCAATGAGCGTCTATCCACCTGTCGCGCGACGATGATTTATGGACCTTAAAATTTTTGAAGAAAAATTTTACAATGAGACAGGCAGACCAGGCAAACAAAGCCGAGCTGTTGGATGCGATCGTGACTGCCGTCCGGCGCTGCCAGCGGCTGGCCGTCTTCTCCCACGAGGAACCGGACGGGGACGCCATCGGCTCGCAGATCGCCCTGACCGCGGCCCTGAAGGAACTCGACAAAGACGTGATTTCGCTGCGGGTCGACCCCGCCCCCCCCGCACTGGCCTTCCTGAACCGGGCCGGACTGGTCAGGCCGTATGCCCCGGCCGACGACGACGCGGCGATCCTCGCCTCCCAGGCGATCATCATGGTCGACTGCTGCAATTACTTCCGCCTCGGCGACCTGGCCGGCATCGCGGAGAGCGCTCCCGCTTTTGTCATCAACATCGACCATCACCGGGACAACGCCTTCTTCGGCGATCTGAACTATGTCCGCTTCACGGCCGGGGGGGCCGCGGAACTGATCTTTGAAGTCGTCCGGGCGCTCGGCATCCCGGTTACGGGGACGATCGCCGAAGCCATTTACGTGGGGTTATCGACCGACACGGTGGGTTTCCGGTATATCGACCCGGAAGGAAACATGCTCGGGGTGATCCGGGATTTGATCGCGGGCGGGATCGACATCGAGGATCTCCAGGAAAAAATTTACTGCAACCAGCCGGACAGCTACCTCGACGACCTGGCGGCCCTCCTGGAAACGGTCCATTACGAATCCGGCGGGACGCTCGCCTGGTTTACCATGTTCAGGAGCAATTACCTGTCTTTTTACCAGCGGGAACTGGCCTCCGAGGCCCTGAAGCTGCTTCTGAGCATAAGAAAGATCCGGACAGCGGTGATGCTCCACGAGGAGCATTCCGGGATTGAGGTCTGGCTGCGGTCGAAGAAGGATGTCAATGTCTCCCGGGCGGCCCTGAGAGTGGGCGGGGGCGGCCATCATACCGCCGCCGGGGCCCTGATCCGGGGGAAACGCCTGGAGGAGGCGATCGGAGAAGTATTGACGAGCGTCCGGGAGGAGATGGGGGAAGCGAAGAAAATGACGAAATCCTCAACCAGAAGCTGATCCGCCTTTGGCGGAGAATGACGAAATCCGAATGGTGAACATCCCCGCTTTCTACTCTCTGATCACGGTTGCTATTCCCCGTTCAGGAGCCGGTCGCATTCTGTTTTTTCTTCCCGATCGGCCGACGATTTAATTCTCCGGGCAATAATGCACATAATACTCAGATTGAAATTAAAAGGCTTTTTTATGTTGTTGCCTCGATGATAATAGTATTGTTAACCAACAGACCCGACAAAGTCGGGTCCTTTATAAAGTAGCGCCGAAGGCGCTAATTTATATATGAAATATTCGGAAGCTGAGCAGGGCCGTACCTTCGTCATCCGCCTGGAAGACGGGGAGGTCCTGCACGAGGTGATCGAAAAGTTCGCCGCCGACCTCGGGATCGAACGCGCCTTCCTGATCGCGGTCGGGGGCGCCGGGCCGGGGAGCACCCTGGTGGTGGGGCCGGAGGACAAAGACGCCCGCCCGGTTTCTCCCCTCACCCATGTCCTCGATGACGTGCATGAGATTGCCGGCGTCGGCACTCTTTTCCCGGACAGCGGCGGCCGCCCGATGCTCCATCTCCATCTTGCCTGCGGGAGAGAGGACCATACCGTCACCGGGTGCGGGCGGACCGGGGTCCGGACCTGGCAGGTGGCCGAGGTCATTCTGGTCGAGCTGCTCGGCACCTCCGCCCGCCGCGAAACCGACCCCGACACCGGTTTTGAACTCCTCCAACCATGAAGACGATACCCTCACTCCGTTCGGCCTTCGTCCTGGAGTGTTGGAGTGATGGATTATTGGAGTACTGGAGAATCGGATTCCCATCACTCCATTACTCCATCATTCCATTACTCCATGTCAGCTTGTTCATATCTGCAATAAAACCGTAACCTTTATTTATGGAGAGGAACATGGACTACCGCAGAATCATCCCCTGCCTCGACACCAAAGACGGACGGCTGGTCAAGGGAATCAACTTTGTCGATCTGAAGGACCTGGGGGATCCCGCCGACGCCGGCGCCGCCTACAGCGAGGCGGGAGCGGACGAGCTGGTTTTTCTCGACATCACCGCCACCCTGGAAGGGAAAAAGACATTTCTCCAGGCGGTGGAAAGAACCGTTAACGCCATTTCAGTACCGCTGACCGTCGGCGGCGGTATCGGCTCCATCGAGGACATCCGCCGCCTTCTTGACCTCGGCGTCTCCCGAGTCTCCCTGAACTCCGCCCCGGTGAAAGACCCGGAACTGATCAGCCGGGCGGCGGAGGAGTTCGGGCCCGAAAAGATAGTCGTCGCCATCGACACCCGCTCTTCATCTCAGGTCCCTTCCGGTTTCGAGGTCGTCGTCAGCGGGGGAACAAAACCGACCGGGCTGGACGCGGTGGAGTGGGCGCGAAAGGCGGCCGCCCGGGGCGCCGGTTCCCTCCTCCCCACCAGCATGGACGCCGACGGGACCCGGACCGGTTACGACATCCCGATGACCCGGGCGATCGCCGACGCCGTGAAGGTGCCAGTCATCGCTTCCGGAGGCGCGGGGACGCTCGAGCACCTCTATGAAGCAATCATTGAAGGACATGCCGACGCCGTGCTGGTCGCCTCGATCGCCCACTACGGCACCTTCAGCATCCGCTGGATGAAAGAATACCTGAGGGACCGCGGCATTCCGGTAATGCTATAGAACACGGCCCGTCATAAAACGACGGGCCGCGTTCTGGAGTACGGGAATGATGGAATGATGAAGTACACCCCCGGTGAGCTTGTCTCACCGGAGTGAAAGTTCAACAGCTAACTTCCACCATTAAACCTTCCTATCGGCCCCTGCCGCTTCATGCGGCAGGGGAGAAAGTTCAACCCGAATTAGCTGTGGACTTATTCACCCGTGACATAAAGTCACGGGGGTCTTTCGTCTTCAATAGGTTTCGGCGGTTAGCCTGCGAACTGATTCACCTGCCACATAAAGTGGCAGGGGTTTACGATCAAACTAATCAAATACAGACATGACTGAATTACAAATTCTAATTCTAAATATATGTTTATGTGCCTATAATAATCCGATCGTGATATACTCCTCGTCGGAGGATTAAACCATATGAACACTGATACGAATAATCCGAATAATCAGCACCCAGAGCATACCGGCCTGCGCGGGCGGCACGACCTGGACGCGTTCCGGCAGGCCCTGCTCGACAACCTCTATTTTTCCCGGGGGCAGGGGCTCCAATCGGCCAGCATCAATGACGGATACGTCAGCCTCGCTTATACCATCCGCGACTTCCTGATGCGGCGCTGGCGAGACACCACCAACACCCACTATCAGAACAACCCGCGCTTTGTCTACTACCTTTCCGCCGAGTACCTGCTGGGGCAGCAGCTTGGTAAAAACCTGTTCTACACCGGGACGACAGATCTGGCCCGGCAGGCGCTGGACGAGGTCGGGCTTCATTTCGACGCCTTTGTGGCCCAGGACATCGAGCCGGGCCTCGGGAACGGCGGACTGGGGCGGCTGGCCGCCTGTTTCCTCGACTCTCTGGCCACCCTCGACATACCGGCCGTCGGCTACGGCATCCGCTACGAGTACGGCATCTTCCGGCAGTCTTTTGAAAACGGCTGGCAGGTTGAAAGCCCCGACGACTGGCTGGCCTTCGGCTGTCCGTGGGAATACGCCCATCCGGACGACATGGTCGAGGTGAAGTTCGGCGGGCACACGGAGTGGTACGTGGACGCCGCCGGCACGCCCCACAAACGCTGGACCGGCGGACAAACGGTGCGGGGGGAGCCTTATCTGATGATGGTTCCGGGCTACCGCACCCGCACGGTCAACATGCTGCGTCTCTGGCGCGCCCGGGCCTCCCGGGAGTTTGACTTCCAGCTGTTCGACGAGGGCGATTACGCCGAGGCCGTCGCGCAGAAGGTGCTCTCCGAGAACATCACCAAGGTGCTCTATCCCAACGACAATACCCCGCAGGGCAAGGAACTGAGGCTCAAACAGCAGTACTTCTTCGTCGCCTGCTCGCTGCGCGACATCATCCGCCGCTTCCAGATCCGCAACCATGACTGGAACGTCCTGCCGGACAAGGTGGTCATCCAGCTCAATGACACCCACCCCGTCCTGGCCATCCCCGAACTGATGCGGATCCTGGTCGATGAGCTTTTCCTGGACTGGGACTGGGCCTGGCAGATCACCGGGAGGGTTTTCGCCTACACCTGCCACACGCTCCTGCCGGAGGCGCTGGAAAAATGGCCGCTGGATCTCTTCGGCCGGCTCCTGCCGCGCCATGGTGAGATCATCCGCGAGATCAACCGGCGTGTCCTCGAACAGGTAAGCGCCCGCTTCCCCGGCGACGCGGACCGGCTGGCCCGGATGTCGCTGTTTGAAAACACCCCGGTGAACCAGGTGCGGATGGCCAACCTGGCCTGCGTGGGATCCTTCTCCGTCAACGGCGTTGCCGAGCTCCATTCCCGGCTGCTCCGCGAAAGGACGCTTCGCGACTTTGCCGAACTCTGGCCGGAAAAATTCAACAACAAAACCAACGGCGTCACCCCCCGCCGGTTCCTGCGCCTGGCCAACCCCCGTTTATCGGCGATCATTACTGAAAAAATCGGGGAGGACTGGCTGACCGATCTGGAGCAGCTGAAAAACCTGGAGCGGTTCGCGGAAGACGCCGTCTTCCGCCGCGCCTGGCGGGAGGTCAAGCGGGCGAACAAGCAGGACCTGGCCGATCTCATCCGGGCAACCGTCGGGATCGACGTGAACCCCGACTCGATCTTTGACGTGATGGCCAAGCGGCTGCACGAGTACAAGCGGCAGCACCTGAAGGCGCTGCACATCATCACCCTCTACCAGCGCCTGAAGGCGAACCCCCGGGCCAAGATCGTCCCCCGCGCCTTCATTTTCGGGGCCAAGGCGGCGCCCGGCTACCGGATGGCCAAGCTGATCATCAAGCTCATCAACAATGTCGCGTACACGGTCAATCACGACCCGGTTACGGCCGGGCGGCTGAGGGTCGTTTTCCTCCCCAATTTCAACGTCGCCCTGGCCGAGAAAATCTACCCCGCGGCCGACATTTCGGAACAGATCTCGCTGGCGGGCATGGAGGCGTCGGGCACCGGCAACATGAAGTTCGCCCTGAACGGGGCCCTCACCGTCGGTACCCTGGACGGGGCCAACATTGAGATCCGCGACCGGGTCGGGGCGGAGAACTTCTTCCTTTTCGGGCTGACGGCCGATGAGGTCTTGATCCGGAAAGAGAAAGGCTACCGGCCCCGGGACCATTACGAGAGCAGCCCCGAGCTCCGGCGGGCGATCGACGCTGTCGCCGACGGCGCCTTTTCTCCCGGCGAGAGCCAGCTCTTCCGCCCGCTCGTCGATGCCCTGCTGCTCAGGGACGAGTATATGCTTCTGGCCGATTATGCTTCCTACCTGGAATGCCAGGCCCGGGCCGAGGAAGCCTACCGGGACAGCGAACGCTGGACCCGGATGTCGATCCTGAACACCGCCCGCTGCGGCTTCTTCTCCTCCGACCGGGCCGTCCGCCAGTACTGTGACGAGATCTGGAAGGTCAGCCCGCTCCCGGTTCAGGAAGGGATAAAGGAAGTTATAATCAAGAGTAAAAACAGAGAATAATTAAGAAGAGTATCAAATAGATTGCATGTCATTGCGAGGCCGACCCATTTTTGTCATTGCGAGGCCGACCCATTTTTGTCATTGCGAGGCCGACCCATTTTTGTCATTGCGAGGCCGACCCATTTTTGTCATTGCGAGGCCGACCCATTTTTGTCATTGCGAGGCCGCAGGCCGAAGCAATCTCCCTGTTCTTTCCTGTCATTGCGAATCAAGCGAAGGCGGGAGATAAAAAAATAACGAATCACTCACTATAAAATGACCTCAACATCGCGGGTGGAAAATGCCAAATGAATAAATCGGGCAACAGATTGAGGAAAAAGAGAATTACCGAATAACCGGGATATCACCGGCCCCGCCGAAATACGTCCTGGTCACCCCCTGCAGGGCCCACAATCCGCTAGGGCCGCGGAAGATACCTATATCTGCCCGGCCATCCCCGTCATAATCGGCCGGGACCGGCGTATCGGCCGAGGAGCCGAAATATGTCCTGGTCACCCCCCGTATCGACCAGAGACCGGAGGACTCCCGGAAGATCGCGGGCGAAGGAATGCCGGAACCCATGTAATCGGCTGGAACCGCCGTATCCCCGCTTCCCCCGAAGTAGATCCGCGTGATTCCCCGGACCGCCCAGAGCCCCCCTGTCCCGGCGGGACGGAAGAGACCCGGATCAAATCCGCCGTCGCCGTTGTAATCGCCGGGAACCGGCCGGTCGCCGATGCCGCCGTAATAAACCCGGAATACTCCCCGGACAGCCCAGAGGCCGGACGACTCCCTGAAGAGCCCCACGTCGAAGGTGCCGTCGCCGTTGTAGTCACCCGGGACCGGGATGTCCGAGACTCCGCCGAAGTAAACTCGGGTAACGCCCCGTACCGCCCAGAGACCGGTGGAGATTCTGAAGATGCCGGGGTCGGATGTGCCGTTACCGTCATAATCTCCGGGAACGGGGCTGTCTCCGGGCGAGCCGAAGTAGACCCTGCTTATCCCCCGGACCGCCCAGAGCCCGGAACTCCCCCGGAAGACGGCGATATCCGCCGAGCCATCGCCGTTGAAGTCGCCGGCGCCGCAGAGGGGAACCGGCGTGGGGGCGGGTTGAGATGACCCGTATTCATCGGCCCCGATATCGGGCGCCCCGCCGGTGATGCCGCCGCAGTCGATATCGGACAACCGGTCAGCGGTGGCGGTCCCGGCATCGACCGCGGGGCGGCCGGCGGATGCCAGGTGGAGATCACCGGCGGCGGCGTCGACAAAATCGATCCCGGACGCGCTCAGGCGGTTGGTCACCAGGGTGGGATTGTTGACTTCAAAACGGTCGGTATAGAAACCCTCATCCGCCAGGTTGTTCATCAACAGGCAGTTGAAGGACGACGCGTACTGAACCTCGATCGAGAAGGGCCAGTTCCCCGGCGAGTAAATGGTGTTGTTGATCACCTTCGCGTTCGGTGATTTCGAAACGCAGATCCCGAAGTCGGAGTTTTCGTACCCCTTGATGAAATTGTTCCGGATGATGCCGCCGGTGTGGCTGGGGGCGTCATCGGAGCTGTTCCCGAACGATATCCCCATGTCGCAGTCGATGATCCGGTTGCGCTCGACGATGGTATGGGAAGACCCCTGCCAGCATAATATGGCCGGTCCGGCCAGGATCCCGCCCGGGCCCGCCTTGATGTTCCTGACCGTGTTGTCACGGATGATCCAGTTGTGGGAGTTCAGGATGTCGATCCCGTTGGTATAATCCCCCTCGGCCAGGGTCGTGGTGTATTCAAAGGTGGAGCATTGGATGATCCCGTCGTCTTTTCTCCCGGTGTCGAGGCCGCCGCTGGCCTTGAAGAGCTGCTCGCCGCAGTCCGCCACCCGGATGTTGTGGAAGAGAAAATCCGACGGGGAGGTGGACGGGTCTATGAACACCCCGTGGTAGCGGACGTCCCGGATGGTGAGGTCGGCCAGGGTGATCCCGCCGGCGTTGATATAGACGCCGAAATAGGTGTCCCCCGAGGCCATCCCCTCTCCCCGGATAACCGCGTCGTCCCGGTTGCCGGAGGAGGAGCGGATGGTGATCTCCGGCCGGTCGATCACGATCCCGGAGCCGGTGATCGGGTAGATCCCGCTGTCCAGGTAGATGGTCGTTTTCCCGCCGGCGCTGTCGATCGCGTTCTCCAGCCCGGAGGTGGTGCTGACATGGACCACGGTTTCGCCCGCCGGCGGGGGAAGCGGGCCGCAGTCGCAATCAGCCTTCAAACCGGGAGAGATAACCGGCAGTACGACCAATAAAGTTGCTGTGGAAACGGCCTTCATTCTGTAATAATATACACCGGATTCCGGTATGCGGACAGGGGGGCATAATAGATGAACGTCGAACATCAGATTTGTTGTAGGGGCGAACCCCTGTGTTCGCCCGGTGGTAAAAAAACGAACCTCGAACCCCGCGAAGCGGGGCAAGCGTCGAATTTATCCCCCTATGGGGGACGTCCAACATCGAACGTCCAAAGAAAAAAACCATGACCTTGGCAAACGATATCCGGCGGCTGAAACAAACGGGAGAGGCGGCGGTGCTGGTCCGCCCCGCCTCGATCAGATCGACCGCGCCGGCGGAGACAGCCGGCGGGATGCTGGTCGGGGAAACAGGCAGAATCACGGGTTCCCTCGGCGGCGGCGAAGTCGAGGAACGGGTGATCGGGCAGGCGCGGGAAGTTTTACGGGACGGCCGGGCCCGCCGGCTGGAGATCGGTGTCAGCCCGGCGGAAGAAAAGCAGCGGGGGATGCTTCCGGGGGGAACGCTGAAATTTTATGTCGAGCCGGTCCGGGAGATCCCCACCCTCTGCATCTTCGGCGCCGGGGCGCTGGCCGCCGTCCTGACCCGGCTGGGGAGCCTGGCCGGCTTCCTGATCGCCGTGGTCGATGATGATCCCGCCTTCGCCTCCCGGGAGCGGTTCCCCGAGGCCGAGGTGGTCCTGACCGATCATTACCGGGACCTGGCCGGCCGGCTGGCCGTCGATAACACGTGGTACCTGGTGATCGCGACCAGGAACCACCACCGTGACAAACGGGTCCTGAAGCAGGCTGTCTATCTGAACGCGGCTTACGTGGGAATTCTCTTCAGCCGGAAGAAAAAGGATGCCTTCTTCAAGCTGCTGGAAAAAGAAGGGATTCCCCGGGAACGGCTGGACCGGGTCCGCCTCCCCGCCGGTCTCCCGATCGGAGCCGCCACCATCGAAGAGATGGCTGTGAGTATTATAGCCGAGATTATACAGGTGAGACATAACAGGAAGTGTTACAAAAAACAAATTCCAAATTCCAAGCACTAAATTCCAAATAAATTCCAAATCCCAATATCCAAACTGACCGGCTCACGTCCGGCAAAGTTATTGCCACGAATGCACAAGTTATTAATCCGACCGTTGTAGGATTTACATCAAGGATCGCGGTCATTGCGAGCGCAGCGAAGCAATCTCTTGCTGTGCATAGAGTTGAGATTGCGTAGCCTGTCCCGAGCGATAGCGAAGGATCTCGCTTCTCTCAATGACATGTCCATACAATTATGGACTGACTAATGGAATTTATTTGTTATCCGCCTTCGCGAGATCGCCATAGCCGCTTCGGCGAAGGCGCTTTGTGATTTGTAATTTGGAATTTTGTTGGTATTTTGATATCGAATTTTTTTATCGATTAAGCTCTGTCGAAAGTCTCTACCTTCAAATGGAGTAACACCATGCTTGCCAAACGCACCAGGCTGATCGACTCGTCGGGGATCCGCAAGATCTTCGACCTCGGCCAGTCGATCGAAAACCCCATCAACCTGAGCATCGGGCAGCCCCATTTCGACGTGCCCGAAGAAGTTCAGGAAGCGGCGATCGCGGCGATCAGGTCGGGAAGGAACGCCTACACGCTGACCCAGGGGCTTCCCTCTCTCAACGACAAGATCATGTCCGTACTGACCGAGGAGGTCGGGCGCCCATTCGAGGCTTCCCTCGTCACCTGCGGGGTCTCGGGAGGGCTGGTGCTGGCCTTCATGGCCCTGGTGGATGCCGGCGACGAGGTCCTCTGTCCCGACCCCTATTTCGTCATGTACAAGCACCTGGTAAACCTCTTCGGAGGGAAGCCCGTCTTTTACGACACCTATCCCGACTTCCTTCTCCGCGGCGAAAAGATCGAGAAGCTGATCACGCCCCGCACGAAGATCATGATCGTCAGTTCCCCGGCCAATCCCACCGGGGCGGTGCATTCGGAGGCAGAATTACAGACAGTGGCCAGGATCGCCGAGAGACATAAGATCTTAGTCATCTCGGACGAGATCTACGCCCTCTTCAGTTATGACAGTCCCCACCTCTCGATGGCTTCCTACACGGAGGACTGCCTTCTCCTGGGGGGATATTCAAAATCTCATTCGCTGACCGGGTGGCGGCTGGGCTACGCTCTGGGGCCGGCGAAGCTGATCGGCGAGATGACCAAGCTCCAGCAGTTCACCTTCGTCTGCGCCCCCTCCTTCGCCCAGGAGGCGGCGCTGGTGGCTATGGACGTCGACACGTCCGATCGGCGGGACGACTACCGCCGCAAGCGGGACCTGATCTTTGACGGGCTGAAAGAACTCGGTTACCGGGTGGAAAAACCGGGCGGGGCGTTTTACATCTTTCCCGAGTGTCCCTGGGGGACCGACCAGGAGTTCGTTTCCGAA
>JAZDIV010000148.1:0-8785 GCA_043804695.1 PVC group bacterium
CAAATCCCGCCTTCGGCATAAATTAGCGCCTTCGGCGCTAATTTAGTGGGTTCTCATTTTTAAGGGTAAGACAGGCTGATAACGGTCCCGGAGTTAGTCCGCATCCAACTGATCAAGCCGTAACGGTAAGCCCTTAATACGACACAACAAAAACAGACTGCCTTATCCCGGATAATTTTTCGTCCGTTTCGGGGTTTTAATAATCGTTTTTTTCCGATTATTGAAATCCCGAATAGTGGTGGAACTATCAGACCCCGAAAGCAGGCTTTTTTGGGAGGGGAAAAATTTCTTGTTTTTTCCTTGCATTATTCAGGTGCCGACGGTAGGGTAAGCATTTGAAAAGAATGATTCTCTCAACAGGGGAAGAGAAGGAGCCGAGAATGATGAGAAAAGCGATCGCGGTACTGATGGGCGTGTGCCTGGTTATCGGTGTCAGCAGCCTTGCCTGGGGGCAGGCCTATCTCGATCGGGGCCTGGGCGATGCCGGATGCGTCGACCAATGGAAACCGATCAAGTTGGGGAACCAGCTGATTGGAGTATCCTGCGGCCCCGGCCTGGGCGCCCGGGTAGCCTATTTCTTCCCTTATTCCAATAGTGATGTCAACAGCTCGATCGCCTATGAAGGAATTGTCTCCTATATGGTGAGTAATATTTTTGCCACCGCTCTCTCGGTTGGTTACACCCGGCCGGAATGGAATTACCCGACGATGTACGGTCACTCGGAACTGACCTATCTGAACCTCACCTTCGAGCTTCGCGGTGAACCGGAGCCGAATTTCGGTCTCTACCTGGGCTTCGGCCCCAGCTTGATATTCAGCGACTTCGACAGCGAGTCACCGGGTGTGAATGTCCGGGCCAAGGACACGTTCGGCGCCCACGTGGCACTGGGGATCGATTATTGCATCACCCAGCACATCGTGCTCAACATCGATGTCAAGCACCTCTGGTTTCTCGATGATTACCAGTACAAAATCAACGACGGCGCCTGGGAGAAGGCCAAGCTCAACAGCGTGATCATCGGCGCCGGGTTGAAGTACTTTTTCTAATCCCCATGATGTGATCGGGCAGTATCAGGACAGAGGACGATACTATCGCGATACGGGGGCAAGATGAGGCAGGTCTGAGCGGGGCTCACCTTTCATGTGAGCCCCGCTCTTTCTTAAAGGGCAGCAGCCGGAATTTCCTGTTGTCAGAGCAGACCGGGCGGCGTAGTCTGAACGAGATGAAAGATTAAAAAGAAGAGGAGAACCCATATGAAGTACGGGAAAATGATAAAAACCAGGTTTCAGATGGTTGCCGGCGCCGGTCTGCTGGCCGCTTTCCCGCTGGCCGGGGCGGCGCGGGGAGAGACCGGGTCCGAAGTGTCGGTTACCCCCGGCATCTGGTGGCTGGCGCCGCTGGCCTCGCTGGCGGCCATCATCTTCGCCTATTTCTTTTACCGGAAGATGATGAAAAGCCCTGAAGGAAACGACACGATGAAGCGGATCGCCCGGTATGTTCGGGAGGGCGCCTACGCCTATCTCAAGCGCCAGTACCGGGTGGTGGCGATTATCTTCGCCGCGCTCTTCCTCGTGTTCCTGATTATGGCTGTCTTCGGGATCCAGAACCCCTTTGTTCCGGTGGCCTTCCTGACCGGAGGTTTTTTCTCCGCGCTCTGCGGCTTTCTGGGGATGAAAACGGCCACCAGCGCCTCCTCCCGGACCGCGGAAGGATGCCAGACCTCCCTCAACCGGGGCCTGCAGGTCGCCTTTCGTTCCGGCGCCGTGATGGGTCTGGTGGTGGTCGGCTTTGGGCTGCTGGACATATCTCTCTGGTATCTGATTCTGGATAAGCTGGTTTACACGGCTTCCCACATGACCAGCGGGCTCACGTTCCTCGGCATGACGCTGGTTCCGGCCGGCTGTGATCTCCACGAGAAACTGGTGCAGATCACCACCACCATGATCACCTTCGGGATGGGCGCCTCGACCCAGGCTCTCTTCGCCCGTGTCGGAGGCGGCATCTACACCAAGGCGGCCGACGTCGGCGCCGACCTGGTCGGCAAGGTAGAGGCCGGGATCCCCGAGGACGACCCCCGCAACCCCGCGACCATCGCCGACAATGTCGGCGACAACGTCGGCGACGTGGCCGGGATGGGGGCCGACCTCTATGAGTCCTACTGCGGCTCCATCCTCGCCACCGCCGCCCTGGGGGCGGCGCTGCCGGCAATCAGCGGTTCCTTCGGGGGAATCAGGGCCGTCATCGCGCCGATGATCGTGGCGGGGCTGGGCATTCTCTTCTCAATCGTGGGGATATTCCTGGTCCGGACGAAAGAAGACGCCACCCAGAAGACGCTCCTCCGGGCTCTCTTGACCGGGACGCTCGGGAGTTCGGTGATCATTCTGGCGGCCGTGGCGGGTATGGCCGCCCTCGGGTACATCACCTGGGGGATCTTCGGCTCGGTGGTGGCCGGTCTCCTGTCGGGGGTCATCATCGGCCAGTCAACCGAGCATTACACCAGCGACGAGTACGCGCCGACCCGGGGGATCGCCAACCAGGCCCGGATGGGGCCGGCCACCACCATCATTGACGGGGTGGCGGTGGGAATGTTCTCCACCGGCATCCCCGTGATCACGATCGTGATCGGCATCCTCTGCGCCTATGGTTTCGCCGGCGGTTTCTCGAACATGGCCCTCGGCCTTTACGGGATCGGTTTCGCCGCGGTCGGGATGCTTTCCACCCTGGGGATCACCCTGGCCACCGACGCCTACGGCCCGATCGCCGACAACGCCGGGGGAAACGCCGAAATGTCGGGCCTTCCCCGGAAGGTCCGGGAACGGACCGACGCCCTCGACTCGCTCGGGAACACCACGGCGGCCACCGGCAAGGGCTTCGCGATCGGCTCGGCGGCGCTGACCGCCATGGCCCTGCTCGCCGCCTATATCGAGGAAATCAAAATCTGGGTCTCCAAGCTGGCCGGCCCCGGCGGTTTCTTCGCCGTGGGCAATATCGCTTTTGTCCGTGACAGCGGCGCACTGGCCAAAAATGCCGTTGCTCTCGCGCAGAAAGGGCTCACGGGAGTGGTGGCCTCCGGTGCGGACATCAGTGACTTTATCAATGCCTACGATATTACCATCATGAACCCCCTGCTCCTCTGCGGCGTTTTCCTCGGCGCCATGATGGCCTTTGTCTTCTGCGCCATGACCATGAAGGCGGTCGGCCGCGCCGCCGGCGCGATGGTCGAGGAAGTCCGCCGCCAGTTCAAGGAAATCCCGGGGATCATGGAGGGAACCGGCCGCCCGGATTACGCCCGCTGCGTCGCGATCTCCACCGCCGGAGCCCAGAAAGAGATGATCATCCCGTCGCTCCTGGCCATCGTCGTCCCGGTTGCCACCGGCGTGATTCTCGGCGTAGCCGGGGTGATGGGGCTGCTGGTTGGCGGCCTGACCGCGGGGTTTGTTCTGGCCTGCATGCTGAACAACGCCGGGGGGGCCTGGGACAACGCGAAAAAGTACATTGAAAAAGGCAAGTTCGGGGGCAAGGGGTCCGATCCTCACAAGGCGGCGGTGGTCGGAGACACGGTCGGCGATCCCTTCAAGGACACGTCGGGTCCGTCATTGAACATCCTGATCAAGCTGATGTCGATGGTCAGCGTTGTCTTCGCCGGCCTGGTGGTTAAGCTGTCGCCGTTCATCGCCGGCGGCATTTTCGGCCTGAAATAATATTATTTTTTCTGCGAAAAATCAGAATGGTTTATTTCAAACCAACAGAAGAATTGTATCCCGGGAAACAAACGCCAGCAAAAGTTTAAAAGGCTTTTTTATGTTGTTGCCTCGATTAATTTATTTCAGTTTAACCAGCAGACCCCCGACGCCGGCGTCGGGGGTCCAGTATAAATTTGCGAGCGCAGCGAGCTAATTTATAATGGATGACCGGTTAATCGTTGGCTGGGGGTATAATCTCCTCAAGGTGCTCCTGGTTCTTCTGGTCGTGGCCGGGATTGTTTTTCTGGCGATAACCATCATCAAGCGGATACCTCCGGATATTGAAAAACATCGCCCCCAGCTGGATCTCCTCGAAAAGGCGTACGAAATGCGAAGGAAGGCACTGGAGGAGACAGCCGAGCTTAAAGTGAGAAATGCCCCCAACGAGATCCTGGCGATTCAGTATCAGCAGGATTTGAGCATCAACCTGTCGGAAACCGAGCAGCTTTATTTCGCGGATCGGCAGGCGGTCATTGATTCCAATTACGGCGTTCTCGAAGAACACTGGCTGCAGGAGCTGGAATCGATTCATCGCGGAGTCGGAGAAGATGCCCCGCCACCCCCGGAACAATAAGGCCATTGCCGTCCTCTTGCTCGCTTTTCTCACGGGGTGCGCCTCCCCGGAGCCGCCTCCTCCCCTGGTGACTTCTTATGAAGAGGCTGAGGCCGCCCTGCTCGATTCCGATGAGAACCTTCGCCTGGAGGGAGTCAGATTTCTCGGCGACAGCCGCATCCCGTCGGGGATCCCCCTGATTGCCGGGCGGCTGAAGGATGAATCGGTTCTGGTCCGCATCGAGGCGACCCTGGCCCTGAATAATTTTCAGGATCCCCGGACCATTGAACCGCTCCGGAGCGCCCTCGGGGATGAGGAGGAAGCCGTCCGGTTCTCGGCCGCCTCGTCACTTTTCGAGCTGGGCGATTACTCGGGAGAGTGCGTGCTGGTGGAAGGGCTGGAGAGCGAGTACGAAGATTTCCGTTTCCAGGCCCTGATGTTTCTGGGAAAGATGCGCTCCCGGGAGGCTTTTCCGGGGATTGTCAAGCTCCTCCGGGATACCCAGCCTCGCACCCGCTCCACCGCGGCTTACATCCTCGGCCTCTATCAGGACAGATCGGCGATCGGTCCGCTGATCGAGGCAATGAATGACCCCGACCCCTTTGTCAGGAAGGACAGCGGGGATGCCGTCAGGGCCTTGTCCGGACAGGATTTTCCGTTTCACCACGATGACGACCCGCTGATCCGGGATAAAGAACGGAAAGTCTGGCAGGAATGGTGGGAAGCTGAAGAAAAACCACCTCCCAGTGAAGAAGAACTACCTCTCAGTGAAGAAGAACCACCTCTCAGTGAAGAAAAACCACTTCTTAGTGAAGATAAACCCGACATGACCACGCAGGATATGAAGCCCTAAGTTAGTTATATTCTAAAAAACAGACGAAAAACAACCAGGTAAAGATGTTTTGTTTTTGCTCTACGATTCTCAAAACTTACCGTTACGGATTGAGCGGTTAGACTCGAACTAATTTTCGGATCGCTATCAATCTGTTTTATATTTAGAAAGAGAAAATTCACTAAATTAGCGGCGAAGCCGCTAATTTATGGTGGTAAAAAATGCTGACAACGGAGAGATATTTTTACCCCCCCGGATCAGTCCTCCCCCGCATCGGGTGTTTTTTCGCGTGTCTGATCCTTCTCGCGGCCGCGGCATCCGGGTGCGGCGATCGGGCCGCCCGGACGTATCAGCGGGGGCTGAGGCTCGCCCGCCAGAGGAAGTACGATCAGGCGGTGGTTGAGATGCGCCGGCTGATTCAGATGGATCCCGAAAACGCCAAAGCCCACAACGCCCTCGGCCAGATCTACCGCGCCCAGAATCTCTACACGAAGGCGATCGAGGAGCTGACGCTTTCGGTGGAGATGAACAATTCCGATCCCGAGCTCCCCTATAACCTGGGGTGCCTGTACCGGGATCTTGAGGATCTTTCCCGGACGGAGAGTTGTTACCGGCAGGCGGTGGAGATTGATCCCCGGTTTGCTCCCGCCCTCTACCGGCTGGGCGCGGTCTGCGCCGATCTGGGAAAAGACGTCGAGGCGGAGAAACACTTCCAGGCCTTTTTGGCGGTTGATCCGGACCGGCCGGCCCCCGGACATAATAACCTGGGGGTTTTGCTCTGGAAGAAGGGGAACCGGGCGGAGGCCCGGGCCGAGTTCGAGAAGGCGCTGGAGAGCGAACCGGAACTTCCGGAAGCGCTCTACAACTTCGGCGTCAGTTCTCTCCTTCTCAGCGAGAAAGATCGCCGGGGAACAGAAGCGCTCCTGGCCTATCTGGGAAACCGTCCTCACACCCGGGAAGAGCCGGCATTAAAGCGGCTGCTGGAACAGGCCGGGGCGGTATCCGCTTCGGAAAGCGGTTTATTGTCCCGCGACGACTATCTAAAACGGGGCCGGGGGTACGAAGCCGCCGGGCAGTTCCACCTGGCAGAAAAGGAGTACCGGCGGGCTCTGGAACTGGACCCGTCCGCCGGCGATGTCCATTACCGCCTGGGGATGCTTTACGACACATTTTTGGGGGACACGGTCGGAGCCGTTCATCACTACGAAACCTTTCTGGCCGCCAATCTGGGTTCGTCCCGCGCTCCGGAAGTGATCGCCCGTCTGAAAAACGTCCGCTCCCGGATGGGAGGCCATCTTCTGGCGGGGGAGGGACTGCTCTCCACGCCTCCGGCTGTGTCCGGACCTTCCCCGGCCTGGACCGCCCCGCCGCCCGCACTCGGCGCGGACGACTATTACCGGGAAGGCGAACGGCTGGAGAAAGAAGGTGAGACGGCCCGCGCCATTTCCGCCTTTCAGCGCTGCCTGGAGCTCCGGCCGGAGCACCCGAAAGCCCATCTCGGTCTCGGGATCGCCTCTCTCGCGCAGGGCGATTATGAAAAAGCCGTTTCCGCTTTGCAAAAAGCGCGCTCTCTGGACGGGTCGCTCCCCGTCCGGGAACACCTGGCCCGGGCTTATCTCCTGCTCGGCGCCGGGGCCCTCTCGTCGAAACGCCTCGACGAATCGATCGCGTATTATCAAAAAGCCCGCGAAGAAGGAAGCCGTGAGGATGCCGATGAGGGGCTCTGGAAAGCTCATCACGCCTGTTTCCGGAGCCACGCCAGGGACGGCGATTTTTCCTCCGCGGCCGCTCACCTGAAAGCCTGCCTCGAGCTCAAACCCGAGGTCGCCGACGACTACCTCGCCCTGGGGGATCTTTACGCCCAAAATCTCAATGACCGGAAACGGGCCCGGACGTATTACGCCCTCTATCTGGATCGGGCCCCGGAAGGGAAGGATGCAGACCGGATAAAGGAATTCATCGGACCCTCGCCGGCGCAGAAACCCCCGGCGGCGGCACCCGCCCGCCCGCCAACGGTCTCGGCCGCCGATCATTATAACCGGGGCGCCAATTACCAGAGAGCCGGCCAGTTTGAGGCGGCCCGGCAAGAATACCTGCGGGCGATCAATGCCAGGCCCGATTTCTACCAGGCTTTTTATAACCTGGGGACGCTCTATAATCAGGCCGGCCGGCCGGACGAGGCGCTCTCCACCTACAAGCAAGCCGCCCGCCTGAAGCCGGATTTTGCCCTCGCCCAGCTGGCCATCTTCAATCTGTATTATCATAATTACAAGATGAAGAACCTGGCCCGTCCCTTTGCCGAACGGTACGTCCAGCTGGCCCCCGGCACGCCACAGGCAAAAGAGCTGTTGCAATGGCTGCGGCAGTAGATAGAGCTTACTCGAAAAGCTCGTAAGCTCTAAAATTCTAATATCTAAATACGAAATCCTAGACAATATCAAATGGCCAAAATCACAAATTCAAAACAATGTCGCCAAGCATCGCGATATTTGGATATTTGGTCATTTGAATTTTGGATTTATTTAGGATTTCGATATTAGGATTTAGGATTTCTTGCTCGAAATCCTTTTCGGGCATGGTATAGCTATGGAAAAACAATACACGGCCACGGTTTTCCGGCATTGCCTGCTGACCGGTCTTTCCGCGCTGGCTGTGCTGGGCTGCGGCCGGGATCTTCCAGAGGAGGAGCCGGTTTTCGTCCCCGATCATGTCGGGAAAGCCCAGGTGTTTTATCATCAGGGCAACTACACGGGTGCGGTCGAGATGTACCATAAGGCCCTGGAAATGGACCCGGATAATGCCGACGCCTACCTGCAGATGGGCATCATTTACGACGACAACCTGAAAGACAAGGAGCAGGCCGTCTATTATTACCACCAGTTTTTAGAGCGCGAGCCCGATTCGGACAAGGCGGACCGGGTCCGGAGCTGGATCGAAAAGATTGACCGGGCGCTGGCCTTGCCGGCCGGCAATGGGAGAAAAGAGGCGCCCCCCCCCGGCGCGGAAGCGGCGGCGCCTGTCCCGGGCGGTTCACCTCCGGAACCGACCGCCCCGGCGCTCCCGGGGGGGACGCCCCCTCCGGAGACCGGCCGGGATGCCGCCGCCCCGCCGGAGGCATACACGGTTCAGCCGGGGGATAACCTGGCCCGGATCGCCGAGAAGTTTTACGGAGATCGTACCGCCTGGAAGCAGATCTACCAGGCGAATCGCCAAACGTTGGCCAACCCCAACGCGCTCAAGGTCGGGCAGGAACTGACGATTCCCCGCCGGAGAGACCGCGCGGTGATTGAGATGTAATCTTATTTTTTCTGCGAAAAAATAAGAATGTGCAAGCATTGATGCGAAAGTGCAGGAGTATTCTACGTTGCCGGTAGTGCCTCAATGGGATCATGGTAGTCCTGGTTCAAAACATAAATTAGCGACCAAAGGGAGCTAATTTGCTGCTTCGGAATTTCAATAATTGTTAGCCACCAAGGCACAAAGGCACCAAGAAAAGAGAGAAAAGAGAAAAATACACACCTTATTTGGTTTTTTCTTGGTGTCTTGGTGTCTTAGTGGCAAAAGTTGCGAGCGAAGGGAGCTAATTTATAATATGGGTTTATCGGCGGAAAAGAAAGTAGGTCTGGTCTTCATCCTGGGGATCGCTCTTCTGGCTCT
>JAZDIV010000149.1:0-33664 GCA_043804695.1 PVC group bacterium
TTTCAAACACCCCCCCCCAAAACCCCACCCTGAACCACCCCCCCCCCCCCGCGCGGCGCCGGGGGGGGGAGGGCTGGGGGAGGGGGGATTCACATTTTAGTTTTCAGTCATGATCCCACTGGGGTAAACCCGGTGGTGATCTCCAAAATCTTTTCTCTCGTTTCTTCCCTCAGCCTCAGAACAGAGATTAGACAGAATGAAAAATATTGGCGAAATACAGAATGTTCCAATATTGTAATAGACAGATTTGGTGTGTTTAAAAAGAATAATAATTTATATAAGACGGTGAAGCTTTTCGATCAGGGGGGTGAACTCTTTCTCCGAGAAGCAGTAGCGCATCTCTAAGAACCGGCTTCGGAAGGATTTTACCTCCTCCTTAAGGTCCTTATCTTCGACCACAATATCGTGGATGAGGGCGGCCAGTTCCTGAAAATCACTTTCCGCCATCCCGAAGCGGGTCATCTCGGAGACGCCGAGGCGAAGGCCCCCCGCCGCGGAAAAACCCTCGTCCTGGGGGCGCCCCTGGTAGTTGACGATGATGTTGTTCTCTTCCAGGCGCTTGGCGATCTCCGGTCCCCTGCCGTAACCGACGTTCACCACCACCTGGTGGGTTTCGGTATAACCGAGTTCCGGATCGCCGGCCACGTCCACCCCGGTCTCCGCCAGTGCCCGGGCGAAGGCCTTGGCATTGGCGACCACCTTTGGCTGGTACTCGTCCTTGAAACGGTTCATCTCGTAGGCCGCCATCAAAAGCCCGAGCATGGTCCCCAGGTGGTGGTTGCTGACCGAGCCCGGGAAGGTCCGGCTGCGGAGGGATTCCCAGAGGGGCCAGCGGTAATCGTCCCGGGCATAATCGGCGGCGACGATCCCCCGCTGGGTGCCGAAGAAGGTTTTGTGGGTGGAGCCGGTGACGAACTCGGCTCCTTCCTTAAACGGCATCTGGAAGTAAGGTCCGATCAGTCCCAGGACGTGGGCCATGTCGTACATGATGACGCTTTCGGGGGAGAGTTCATCGACCAGCGCCCGGATCTCGGCCACCGGCTCCCGGTAAAGGATGACGGACTTGCCGAGGATGATCAGCTCCGGCCGGTATTCGGCGATAATCTCCCGGCAGGCGGCCACGTCGATCATGTAGGGGTTATCGGGCATCACCGGGAAATTAACAACCGCCGGCTTCTCCGTCAGGGGGTCCCGGGCCACATAATCACGGAGCGCCCCCATCGGCTGGGACCTCAGATGGCCGCCCTTCATGATATGGTGGTTCATGACCCGGCGCATCCGCCGGGGCTCGCTTTTGCGGTCCCCGAAGTTGATCCGGTGGACCATGGCGGAGAAGACCGCGGCGTTGGCCATCTGGCCGCTGATCAGTCGGGTCTCCACCTCCCGGCAGTCGAGATAGAGCTTGAGCTCTTCCTTCAGAAGTTTCTCCACCCCGCCGATAAAGTCGGCTCCCTGGTAGTAGAAGACCTCGGTCTCCTCGAAAGCCTTGAGGGCTTTATGCTCCGCGTAGCGGCCGGAAGGATCCATGATCGAGAGCAGCCGGACCATGGGGGACTCGGTCATCTCGGAGGGGATCAGGTTGACGCACTCCCGCTGGCGCCAGAGGGTATTTTCAATCGCTTGCTCGATCAGGTCCCTGACTTTGCGGGAGACGTTCTTCTCGCGTTCGGCATCTTCATTGTGATAAAGATGATCGTACTGGATCGGCCGGGCGTAGGGGGGGGCCTCGGCCCGCATGTGATAGGGGACGATCACCCCCTCCGTCCGTTTACCCCGGATCTCGATCTCGATCCGGTCGCCCGGGCGGAGGTTGCTGTCGAGCAGTGCCAGACCGATGGCCCGCATCTCCTTTTCATCGATCAGGCGGCTTTCCAGACCTTCCCCTTCCCATTTCCACTTGGGAACCATGGTGCCGCTGGAAATGTATCCGACCGGCTTTTCGCCGCGATAGACTCTGTCGCCGGCCCGGGCGATCCCCCTTCCCGAGATCGCGACCGGCCTGGTCATCCGGGGGAGGTCGGCTATCCGTGAATAGTCCCCCTCCTTCCGCATCAGTTTCCGGGCTTCCCACTGCTTGAGGAGGGCTTCTTTCCCGATGAAGTCTCCCTTCAGGGGCGAAAAGCTGACCGCGACATTGGCCAGCCCCGCGGCAAAGATAGGGATCTCCCGGCCGTCCGGGTCGATCCCGAACTCATGGCCGTAAAGGGGCAGCGCCGCCTCCAGCCGGAGGGTGTCCCGGGCTCCCAGGGCGATCGGGACGGCCCCCTTCTCGATCAGGAGGTCCCAGATTTTCAGCCCGTCATCCCGTTGAATGAAAAGTTCGAAACAGACCGGCTCTCCCGTGTAGCCGGTCCGGGCCACCAGGATGTCGGCCCCGGCGATGGTTATCCGGGAGAGGCAGTTACGCATCGGCTCGGGGAGGCGGTCGTCCTCGATCAGCTCCAGGAGTATTTTCTTGGAGAGGGGACCCTGGAGGCTGAGCATCGCCAGTTCTTCCGTCCGGTCGGTGAGTTCGACGTCCGTAAAACCGGGGAGGATGGCCTGAAAATGTTCCCAGTCCTTAATCCGGTTGGAGGCGTTCACCACCAGCAGGTATTCATCTTCGAAAAATCGGTAAAGATAGGCGTCGTCGATCGCGCCGCCCTCCCGGTTGGGGATGATCGTGTACTGGCTTTCTCCCGGATCGAGGGCCGCCGCGTTATTTGTCAGGACGTGCTGGAGAAACCGGAGTGCCCCGCTACCCCGGAATATAAAACGCCCCATGTGGGAGACATCGAATAAACCGGCTCCCCTCCGGGTGGCCAGGTGCTCCTGAACGATGCCGCCCGGGTACTGGATGGGCATCTCCCAGCCCCCGAACTCCACGATCTTGGCCCCGGCTTCAACGTGCTTGTCGAAAAAGACGGTCCTCAACAATTCATTCATAAAAAATTTTCCTCCGGAAAATTTTGCTTATATGATCACTAAATATAAATAATTTTACGGTTGATTATTGGTTATATATTTACATATAGTGAAACCTTAGCGATTGTATGGAACCGTTTTTACGGTTCCATACAATCGCTTAACTTTCATTTAGAATACAACAGAAAGATAGCTTTTGGCAACGTTCTTTAACCTAAGATTAATGTATAAACAAATGATTTTACATTTTTATTTCCCGGAGGAAAATACAAGGAGACAACAGTGGAAAAGACAAGAAAGAAGCAGGAATTGCGGGACCTGGATCTTCTCTTCAACGCCCGGTCGGTGGCAATTGTCGGCGCTTCCGCAAACCCGGAAAAGCTCGGTTACGAGATCCTGAACAATCTGATCAACATGGGTTATGAAGGTCCCATTTACCCCATCAACCCCAAGGCGGACGAGATCCTGGGACTGAAGGCGTACCCGTCCCTCTCCGCCGTGGGGCGGCCGATCGATCTGATCGGGGTAATCGTCCCGGGAAAACTGGCCCCCGGGGTGATCGAGGAGGCGGGGCGCCTGGGTGTAAAGGGTGCCGTGGTGATATCGGGGGGGTTCCGGGAGATCGGCAACGACGATCTGGAAGCAGCCCTCGTCGCCGCCGCCCGTGCCGGCGGGGTCGGGATCATCGGCCCCAACTGTCAGGGGATAAACTATCCGGCCAACAAGCTTTGCATCAGCTGGCCCCTGATCAAGCGCAAGGGCGGACTGGCCCTGATCTCTCAGAGCGGAACCATCGCGGCCGCCCTGGGCGACCGCGCCGACAAGGAGGGGATCGGGATCGCGGGATTGGTCGCCCTGGGCAACCGCTGCGATATCGACGAATCCGACCTGATCAATTTCTTCGGGAACGACCCCAGCACCGACGTCATCGCCGTCTACCTGGAGGGCATCCGGGACGGTGAAAAATTCATGGAGGTGGGGAAGCGCGTTGCCCGGGAGAAGCCGGTCCTGGTGTTGAAAGGCGGCCGGACCGAGCGGGGACGGAAAGCCGCCGAATCGCACACCAAGTCGATCGCCGGCCGGGGGGAGATCTTCGACGCCGCCCTCCGGAAGATCGGGTTCGAAAAGGTTGAGTCGATCGACGAGCTCTACGACTGCGCCAAGGTTCTGGCGGCGGAGAAGAAACGACCCGGGAAACGGGTCCAGGTTCTGACCTCTTCGGGCGGGAGCGGCATCGTGGCGGTTGACGTCCTGGAGGAACTGGGATTGGACGCCGCTCCCCTCTCCGCGGCGGCGAAGAAACGGCTGACCGAAGTTCTCCCCTCGCACTGCGTGGTCGGGAACCCCCTCGACCTGACCGGTGATACCCCGGCCGAACGGTACCAGGAGGCGGTTCTGGCCCTCTCGGAGGTGGAACCGGGGATCGATCTCTATCTCCTGATCTTCGGCGATCCGATCCCCCGGGCCACGGAAAACTGCCTGGAGATGAAGAAAGCGGTGGCCGCGCCGATCATCGCCTGTTACATCGGGGGAGGCGAGGTGGAGGAGGTCGAGTTTCCGAAGATGAACGGGAGCGGTATCCCGACCTTCCCCACCCCGGACCGCGCCGCCCGCGCCGCCCGCTCGATTCTCACCGGCTGAGGCTTCCCAAAAAGAAATAGCCACCAAGTCACCAAGGCACGAAGAAATGAAATATCCGGAGTGATGGAATACTGGAGTGATGGAGTGGTGGAAGCGGCTCATCCCGACTCATTGGGCGATGGCCCCCGTTCTTAACTCCACTACCTCAGATTATTTATCCAGGTATTTCGTACTTCGCATGAGGAAAGAGCCCGTTTGATAAAAAAAGGGTGATATATCGGACAGGATATTATATCTTTCTAATCTTTAAAATATGGACAGTTGTTCAAAACTAAAATTTTTCGAAGAAAAATTTTAAAGGAGAAGTGAAGCATGAGTAAAGTCGGAAAAGATGCAGCCGGGCTGAAGACCTTGCTGATGGGCAATGAGGCGATCGCCCGGGGGGCGGTCGAGGCGGGGGTTGAAGTCGGGGTCGGATATCCGGGGACGCCGTCCACCGAGGTGGGGGAGGTCCTGGGCGAGCTGGCGCCGGAACTGGGGTTCTATTTTGAATGGAGCCTGAACGAAAAAGTGGCCATCGACGTCGCCTCCGGGGCCTCTCTTTCCGGCGCCCGGACCATGGTGATGATGAAGAACGCCGGCCTGAACGTGGCCATGGACACCTTCGCCACCCTTCCCTACACCGGGACGAGGGGGGGGCTGGTTATCGTGGTCGCCGACGATCCCGGCGCCCACTACTCATCCACCGAGCAGGACACCCGTTCGCTTGCTCAGTACGCCGAAATGCCCTGCCTGGAGCCGAAAGACCAGCAGCAGGCCAAGGACATGTCCGCCGCCGCCTTCGATCTGTCCGAGAAGATGGAAATGCCGATCTTCCTGCGGTCGGTGACCCGGCTTTCCCATGCTTCCGGCGACGTTGTCTTCGGTGAGATCGGGAAGGCCCTCCTGGAAGTCGGCTGGAACAAGCACTGGGAACTCCCCTTCCGGTGGGCGGTTTACGGACCACCGGAGGGCGCTGCCGGGCGGCATGGATGGCTGAAGAAGAAATACCCCGAATTCCTGGCCGCGTCAGAAGCGTCTCCGTTCAACAACCTCCGGATCAACCCGGAGAGTACTGTCGCGATCGTCTCCTCCGGCGTGGCCACCTCCTATGTGAACGATGCCCTGACCGCGCTGAAGAAGAAAGGCTCCTGCAGCGTTCTCGAGATCGGTTTTGTCTACCCGGCGCCGGTGGAGAAGATGAAACAGATCCTGTCCGCCGCCGAGACGATTCTGGTGGTCGAGGAAGGGAACCCGATGCTGGAGAACAGGTTGAAAGAACTGGCCTCTGACCTCGGCCTGAAAAAGAAGATTATCGGCCGCGGCTCGAACGCGGTGATGCCGACCTTCAGCGAGCTCAACCCCGATTTGGTGATCAAGGCGGTGGCCGCCGTCCTGGATGTTGAGCCGCCCGCCGTTACCCAGGATGAAAAGGCGCTGAAGAGGGCGAAGGAGCTTACCGTTCCCCGCTCATCCGCCCTTTGCGCCGGCTGCCCGCACCTGGGCAGTTACGCGGCACTGGCCCAGATCATGAAGAAGCGCGGCAAGGAGCTGATTATCGTCAACGGCGACATCGGCTGCTACGAGCAGGGGGGCTACGGTATGGCCGCCCAGGTGATCACCCCCACCGGCGACGCGACCAAGAAGTACCCGGTCTCCTCTCCCTACGAGATCCTGGACACCACCTATGTGATGGGTTCGGGGATCGGCCAGGCGATCGGCCAGCGCCGCGCCATGGGGGATGACCAGAGTAAAAAAGTCGCCGCGGTGGCCGGTGATTCCACCTTCTTCCACGCCTGCCTGCCGGCCATTGCCGACGCCTCTCTCTACAATACCGATATCACTTTCCTGGTGCTTGACAACTCCTGGACCTGCATGACCGGCCACCAGCCGAGCCCCCGGTCCCACGTCGACGGGATGGGGGAAAAGATCGGCACGCTGGACATCGCCGCCATCTGCCGGGCGATGGGGGTCAAATGCCTCAAGACCGCCGACGCCTACAACCTGGAAGAAGCGGCGGACGCCATCGACGAGGCGATCGGCTTCCCGGGCTTCGCGGTGGTGATTTTGACCGGGGAGTGCATGCTCCAGGTCATCCGGAGAGAGGGCGCCCGTAAGCCGAAGACCCATGTCCTGAAGGACATCTGCATCGGCTGCAAGGCCTGTGTTCGGGTCGGTTGCCCGGCCACCCTTTTTGACCCGGAAGAGAAGAAGGCCGGGATCGATCCGCTCCTCTGCGTTGACTGCGGGATCTGCACCCAGGTCTGCCCGGTAGACGCGATTGTAACGGAATAAACTATAACCACTAAGACACGAAGACACAAAGAAGATTGGAAAAGGATTATAGATAGATATCGTATTTAACCTTGGTGACTTGGTGTCTTAGTGGCGAAAAAATATCAGGAGAGACTGACATGGATTTAAACGTAATAATCTGCGGAGTAGGCGGACAGGGAAGCGTGAGAGCCTCCCATATTCTGGCCGAGGCGGCCATCAATGCCGGTCAGCAGGCGCGGGTCGGCGAGACTTTTGGCGCGGCGATGCGGGGGGGGAAGGTGAGTTCCCACATCCGGATCGGCGACGTCTATGGGCCCCTGGTCAGGGAACGCGGCGCCGATATCATTGTCGCCCAGGAACCGCTGGAGGGGCTGCGGGTCGGGCAGAAGTTCGCGAGTCCCGCCGGGGTGGTGATCTTGAATCCCTCCCCGGTCTATCCGGTCGATGTCTCGACCGGGAACGCGAAGTATCCTCCCATTGATGAAATCGAAGCGGTCCTGCGCGACCTGGCCGGAACGGTGGCCCTGGTGGACGGAACGACGATCGCGGGCGAGCTGGGCAACCCCCGTTCGATGAATATCGTTATGCTGGGGGCGGCCTACGGAACCGGCCGGATGTCTTTCGACCGGCAGATCCTGCTCGATGCGATCGCAGCCTCTTTCAAACCCAAATTCAAAGAGATGAACGAGCAAGCCTTTCTGGCCGGGGAAAAAGCCTACCAGGATGCGGTATCATGAACATCCGGGAGATCATCGCGGAAGCGAAAAAACAGAACCGTTCCCTCCTGGAGCCGGAGGCCTACGAGCTGTTGGGCGCCTTCGGCGTCCCGGTCCTCGATTACCGTCTGGCCCGGAGCGCTGGTGAGGCCTCGACGATGGCCGGGGAGGTTGGTTTCCCGGTGGCGATGAAGGTGGTTTCGCCGGACGTCATCCATAAGTCGGATTCGGGCGGCGTGAAACTCGGCGTCGACTCCGCCGCCGCCGCCGCGGAAGCCTTTGCCGCGATTATGCGGGATGTCGCAAAGGCGGTGGAAGGCGCCCGGATTGAAGGGGTGCTGATCGTCCCGATGGTGAAGGGCGGCGTTGAGGTGATTATGGGGATGGTGAGGGATCCCCAGTTCGGTCCCGCCGTTATGTTCGGCCTCGGGGGCATCTTCGTGGAGGTGTTGAAGGACGTGGTCTTCGAGATCGCGCCGGTTGCAAAAGCCGACGCGGAAAAGATGATCAAGAGCATCAAAGGGTATCCCCTCCTGGCCGGGGCGCGGGGAAGCGCTCCCTGCCGCCTGGAATCCCTGGTCGATATCATTACCGGGGTGTCACGTCTTGCCCTGGAACTTCCGGAAGTAAAGGAGATCGATCTCAACCCTGTCCTGGCAGCGCCGGATAGAAGCCTCGTTCTTGACGCCCGGATACTGCTCTGAACTTCCTCGAATCCCGCAAGTTCCGGAATATCCGGGCGGTCGGACAGGTCTGACCGGTCCGACTCGTCCGACTGCCTGAAAGACGATTCAAGACAGATTCACCAACGAAGCGAACTAATTCAAAAAGGAGAATTTTATGAATTTTGATTACACTGGACCGAAGATCATCGTTGATCCCCCGGGTCCGAAGGCCAAGGCGTGGATCGAGAGGGACAACAGGGTGCTCAGCACCAGCCTGAGCCGGACCAACGACCTGGTGGCGCTGCGGGCGCACGGCCCCTACGTCGAAGACGTCGACGGCAACGTTTTCATGGACTTCGGCTCCGGGATCGCCGTCTCGGTGATGGGCCACACGGAGCCCACGGTTGTGAAGGCGGTTCAGGACCAGGCGGCGCAGCTGATCCACGCCAACTCCTGCGATTACCTGACGCTCCCCCAGGTGGAGTACGCCGAGCGCTTCGTGAAGCTGTGCCCGGGCGATTTCAAAAAGCGGGTCTTCTTCTCCAACAGCGGGGCGGAATGCATCGAGTGCGGGATCAAGGTCGCCAGGTATAACACCGGCCGGGCCGGTTCGATCGCGTTTCTGGGGGCCTTCCACGGCCGTTTCATGGGGTCGCTGGCCCTGACAACCAACTCTCCGGTCTCCCGGCGGCGCTATATCTCCTCCATGATGCCGGGGGTCGCCTTCTCTCCCTACGCCTACTGTTACCGCTGCCCCTTCAAGCAGAAGCACCCGGGCTGCGGCCTGGAGTGCCTGCAGTACCTGAAGGAGAACGTTCTCAACCGGGTAATCCCCCCGGAAGACTGCGCCTTCATCATCGTGGAGCCGATCCAGGGCGCCGGCGGCTTTATCATCCCGCCCAAGGAGTTTCTCCAGGGGGTCCAGGAAGTCTGCCGGGAGAACGGAATCCTGCTGATGGTCGATGAGGTCCAGACCGCCTTCGGGAAGACCGGCTACTTTCTGGCCAGCGAGTACTTCGGCCTCGTGCCCGACATCCTCTGCGTCTCGAAGGCGATCGCCGCCGGGTTGCCGATGGGGATCACCGTGACCCGCTCCGAACTGATGGAATGGGAACTCAACACCCACGAGAACACCCTGGGTGGGAACCCGGTCGTGGTGGCGGGGGCGCTCGCCGTCCTCGACCTCTACGAGAAGAAGGGCTTCACCGGGAAGGCCGCGAAAGTCGGAGAGTGGCTCCAGGAGGGGATCAGGGAACTCCAGGAAAAGTACGAGCTGATCGGCGACGTCCGCGCGCTGGGAACGATGGTCGGGATCGAGCTGGTGGAGTCGAGGAAGACCAAGGAGCCGGCCACGAAAAAACGGAACCGCCTGATCGAGCTGACCTTCAAAAAGGGTCTCCTGATCCTGGGCGCCGGGAAGTGCTCGGTCCGCCTGGCCCCGGTCCACACCATGACCGAGGACGAGGTAAAGGTCGGGATCCAAATTTTGGATGATGCCCTGGCGGAGATCACCGGTTAGGTTTGCAACTTATCTAACCTCCGAGTAGAGTGATGGCGTAGTGGCTACAGGTGGAAGTTTGATTCCCCGTTTCCTTCGGGAGTGCCTCTCTTCGCTCCACCCTGCCCTATTTCCGTCTCCCTGTCACAGGACCGTACGTGCGGTTTTCCCGCATGCGGCTCCTGCCATAAGCTTTATCAGAAGGTTTATACTCCTACTTCGGTCTCAAGTCGCTTTCCGGTAGTACCTGATCTGGTAGTAATTGAATAAACCCCAGTCTCGATAAGGCACTTCCTTACGCCACCTCTTGCAACCATCTCCTGGGCCGTCCTTTTCCTCAAGGGCGTTCAGCCTCGGTCATTACTATACTGGTCAGGCCGTGGTACCTGGCAAAGCTCAAGTTCTTCCAGTGCTTCGAATTGGGGGTGAGCTCATTAAAAAATATGCTCCGCGGCTTGACAGGAAGCGGCTGTACCCGTAGTTCAGTCTCTCCCCGTGCAATCGATGATTGGATTAACTCTCTCCGTTTTTCAAGGGCACTCTTGAACCGGGGGCCATAGACAATAAGGTCCCCGGCGGCATCAATCGTATTCGGCTGGAGAGCAAAGACGATAATCAACAGAAGTTTCGCTGCCGCTCTTATACGGGTCAGGATGACGCCCAGGTTGACAGTTGAATCAATGAAATAGGGAATAAGAATGACAAGGCTCGAAAACCATCCCGTTAGAAAAATAAAGTAAATCAGGTTAACAGTCCTGGGAAATGGCGGTTTTCCTAAGCCCCAGGCAGAGGGGATGAAAGAAATTAAAATCCCTGTTATCCAGAGCACGGGGATGAGCAGCATCCACCGCGGGGTTTTGCCTTTATCAGAGAAGGCGGCCCTGGCCGTTATCTGGGCAATAGGAGCGAAGAGGATGCTCAAAAGGAGTAGCCCGGGCGAGGAGCTCCAGGCTACCACGAGGCCAATGGCTTTTTTGAGAGCCGGGATCACCATTACGGGATCCCGGGACCTGGATGCCATCGCGAAACGAATACTGTTCCCCGGCGAAAAATAGACAATTGCCGCCGCCGCCGCGCAGATACACAGAACGATCAGCCAGTGTCGCCGATCCGGGTGCCCGCGAATCCAGGATAGTGCCGTCCCCGCGGCAAGACCGTAGAAGATTATGAGCAGCATGGTCTCACTGCATCCGATCACCAGCGCGGCCAGTACGCTTGCTCCCAGGGTGGCATACGTCGTTCGGGCGCCGAAAAACCGGCCCGGTTTCCCGATCATCACGGTCGCCAAGAGGAGAAAGAGAATGGTCGCAATCTGGTAGTTTATGATACTGGCCAACCAGTACAGTGGGCCCGGAGCGGGCAAATGTGTCAAGTACAGCGCCATAAAAGCGGTTACCCCCCCTGCCCGAGCAAGCCGGTTTGGTGCGTGGGGAATGATCCGAAAGCTGAACACGTACAATGCGACCCAGATACCGAGGAAGGAAGCAAGAGGAATGAGACAGTACATCCCGCCTTCAAAAACGGGTGCTCTCGCAACCAGGGAGCATACAAAGTTGTAGGTATATCGCCCGGTCCATCTTTCGTACCAGATCCTCTGGCTGTCCCAGAATCCCCTCCGGGCGGCACAGTTGGCATAGCAGAAATCATCCCCGCTCGGATAGGCGTAATAAGACAGACTGAGGAAGAGCAGGACGATCAATCCGACACTGAGCCAGAAACAGATATCGACCATCTTGAAAAAGACTGTTCCGCGATCATTCACAGTTATGAGTTATGGGCTTTCTCAGCCGGTGTCGGGCTCCTTTGCAGTAATCAGATCCGGTTTTCCCCTTGATTGCTCTATACAATTACAGAAACTGGACATGAAGCCGCACACCCAGAATGAAGCTTGCCTTAGCGGATGCGCCGGGCAGGTACAAATAGCATTTCCCAATGAAAAGGCTTTTCTTTTCATCAGACGGCAAATCTGTTTAAAAAATACCTTAAGAAAATGGACCCTGCCACCCCGGCCCCGAGATAGCAAAGCTATTTTTCGGGGTTGCGTGGTAGGGGAGAAAGTTCACATGCTAAATCCCGGACTGCCCTTCACTCATCACACCATCATCCAAGGCTCCATTACTCTGCTTTATTGAGTTTTCTTCGTGATCTTCGTGGTTAATTAGTATTCCTAAAGAGCGTGTGGGCGGCGGTGGCGTCCATGACCCGGAGCCTCCGGCTGATCTCGCGGGCCAGGTTCATGATGATCATGGTGAATGTCCGCAGACTCTCTTTTTCGATCCGGTAGAGATCCCCTTTGGTGAGCACCAGGGTGACGGTCTCCTCCCGGGACCGGACCGTGGCCGCGCTGGGCTGGACGTCGATCAGCTCCATCTCCCCGAAGCTGTCTCCCACGGTGAGGACCGCCAGGCGCGCCGCCGGCCGGCCCGGCTTCTCCGGATCGCGTTTGATGACTTCAACCGATCCCTTCCAGATCAGGTAGAGGTTGCCGCCTGCTTCGCCTTCCCGGATGATGTCCTCGCCGGCGTTGAACTGCCGATATTTCAATAACTCCCGGATCTTCTTCAGCTCATCGTCCTTAATCCCCCCGAAAAGGGAGTGCGTCCGGAGAAATTCCAATGAGACCGGGGGGAACAATTTTTTTTCGTTATCGGCCATTTGATTATTGCTCACCACCCCGATTGAATCAATCGGGGTGGAAGCATGACTGAAAACTAAGATTGCAGCCTGGTAGCTCACCACCGGGCTTGTCCTGCCCTTATCCCGGAAAAAAAGCTGGACAAAACTACATTTGCCATCTATATAGGTGGCATGAAAACACAAAATCAGATCAAAAGGAGTCTCGGCCGGCCCGATGTCATCGAGCATATCAAAAAAATGCTGAACGTCAATAAAGGACTAAATCGAACCCAATTAGCCAAAACTCTATGTCGCGAGTACGCTTTCTATGATGCCCGGGGCAAGCCGCAGTTAAGCAGTTGTTTGAAAGCCCTTCGGGATCTTGAACAACAGGGAGCTCTGCAATTACCTGTCGCGCGTAAAAAGAAAGCAGTCCGGTGGACGCCCCGCCGTTTGGGGGAAGCGGTGTCAAAAGCGGAAGGCGTTCCCGAGCAAGTGAATGAAATTCAGGATCTGCAACTGATTCGGGTTGAAGAGGAAGAGCAGATGCGGATCTGGAATGAACTGATCATTCGTGAACATCCTCAAGGGCACCGGCCTCTGGTAGGTCGTCAGTTGCGTTATTTGGTCAAGTCCGAACATGGATGGCTGGGCGCAGTGGGGTTTGCCGCTGCCGCACTTCATCTCAAGGATCGTGATCAATGGATTGGATGGGATCTGGCAACCAGGCGGGCCTACCTGGAGCGAGTGGTGAGCCTGAGCCGGTTTTTAATCCGCAATCAGGTACATTGTCAGAATCTGGCATCCAGGGTACTGGGCATGTGCACGCGGATGATGACCACTGACTTTGAAAGTCGGTACGGATATCGCCCCTGGTTATTGGAAAGTTTTGTCGATAGCAGTCGTTTTTCCGGAACCTGCTATCAGGCTGCCAACTGGCTTCGGATCGGCCGGACGCAGGGACGGGGAAGGCAGGATCGGAAGAAAGAGCGGCGGGAAACGGTTAAGGATATTTATGTGTACGTGCTGGTCGATGATTTTCGTCAACAGATGGGGCTGGCGAAGGATGCCGGCCGGACACCGCTCAGTCCGGAAGCCGGTCTGGATAACGACGGGTGGGCGAAAAACGAGTTTGGGGGAGCCCCGATAGGAGACCGGCGATTGAGCTTCCGGTTGGCCGACATCGCACAAGTGAAAGGGGAAAGCCCGGGCTCATCCTGGCTGGCTGCTTGCCAGGGAGACAAGGCCGCGGTTAAGGGGTATTATCGACTCATCGAACACCCCGACGAGGGGGCGGTGACGATGTCAAACATGCTTCAGACACACCGGGAACGCACGATCAGGCGCATGCAAGCACAGCGAATCGTGTTATGTATCCAGGACGAGACAAAATTGAACTATTCGAGCCTGGAACAGTGCGAAGATCTGGGCGTGATCGGCAAGAATCAGACCGGCACCGAAAGCAGAGGTTTATGCTTGCATTCGACCCTGCCGGTTACTGTTGACGGGCTACCGCTGGGAGTTTTACGCGCTCATTGTTATGCCCCGGAATTGAAGCCCGAACATAAGGGCAAGGATCATCGTTACATCCCGATTGAAGAAAAGGAGACCTTTCGCTGGATCGAGGGATTGAGGGATTGCATGGAGGTAATCGGACAGATGCCGGGCACCTCGGGGGTGGTGGTGATGGATCGGGAAGCGGATTTTTTCGAGTTGTTCGATGAGTGGCGCCGGAACCCCCGCGTGGATCTGCTGGTGCGGGCAAAACACGACCGTCGCACAGACGAAGACGTAAGCTTGTTTGAGATGGTCGAACAAACGCCGGTTCAACTCCGGCTGCGGATCGATATCCCGCGCCGCAGCGCCCGAAAAAAAAGAGGCAAACGTCCGGCCCGGACGGGACGAGTGGCGCGTCAAGCCGAAGTAGATGTTCGCTATACGTTAGCAACACTTTGTCCTCCTCAGGGCGGGTTAAATAGAGGCAAAGCCCCGATTCCGGTGTGGATTATTTATATGGTTGAGGAGAATCCACCACCGGGAGAAGAACCGATTGAATGGCGGTTGATTACCACCATCAAGCTGAATTCACCGGAAAAAGTGGTGCAATGTGTGCGTTGGTATCGACTGCGGTGGAGGATTGAAGACTGGCACCGGGTGTTAAAAACAGGGTGTCGGATCGAACAGTTGGCGCACAAGACGGCAGAACGTCTGAAGCGTGCGATCGCGGTGAACCTGGTAATCGCCTGGCGTATTATGCTGATGACATTGTTGGGCAGGGAAGTACCGAAATTGCCCGTCGAGATATTGTTCACGGATATCGAGATCGAGGTCCTGCGCCGGTACGCGTTAAAAAAAAACTGAAATCGCCTGAATTGCTCGGTGACGCGGTGGTTTTAGTGGGCCGGCTCGGCGGATATCTGGGCCGAGGTAAAGATCCACCACCCGGTCATGAGGTGTTGTGGAAAGGTTATTCATGCTTGCAAACAATGTGTATGGGGTTCTCATTAGCAGATGAATGATTCCTATCAGCTTATTTTACGGGATAAGGGCAGGGCAAGCCCGGTGGGGGCGTTGTTCAAATTAAATGGAAAAAGCAGAAATCCCATGAAGGTCTATCTCTTAATGGATACGGCACATTCGGGCGCCGTGAACATGGCGATTGACGAGGTGCTGGGGGAGTCGGTGATCGGGAAGGAGGGGGAGATCGCTATTCGGTTTTACGGCTGGGAACCCCCCACCGTTTCCATCGGCTATAACCAGCCGTCGGCCGACCTGGATCTCGACGCCGTGTCCCGGGATGGCTTGGGCTGGGTCCGCCGGATGACCGGGGGAGGGGGGGTGCTCCACTGGAACGAGATCACTTACAGTATCGCCATCCCCTATAATCGCCGGGCCGGAGATTCCAGAAAAGATCTCTTCGTCTTCTGCGCGGAAATCCTCTCCGCCCTGTACCGTTCCCTGTGGATCGAGACCACGGCCAGAACACCCGGACCATACACGCCGATCGCCGACTGCTTTGCGGCTCCCGGTGCCCATGAACTGGTGGAGAAGACCACCGGAAAAAAGATCGCCGGGAGCGCCACCACCATCAGAAAGGGGTATTTTCTCCAGCACGGTTCCCTCCCTCTTGACGACGCCCGTCTCCGGATCAACTCCTACCTGAAAGCCGCTTCCTCTCCCCGGACCGCTTCCGCCGGGAGCGTGGCGATCGGCGACTTCGTTGATTTTACCCGGGATGAGGTTTTAGAGCGCTTCCGGAACTGCCTGGAGGAGAAGTTTGAGGTCGCCCTGTTCCAGCTTTCCGGGGAGATGATGAGCAACGCCTGCCGGCTCGCTGAAGAAAGGTACGCCGGCCCGAAGTGGGCCTATCGCCGGTAACCCGGATTATGTATGAAAGCGAGGAAAAAAAAGAATTATTATACCCCCCGCGGGAGCACTCAGAGATGGATTGCCCGGCCGAGAGCGGCGTGGGCGGCTTCCTGGCTCGCCTCGGAGAGGGTGGGGTGGGCGTGGATGTTCCGGGCGACATCTTCGATTGTCAGGCCGGCACTTTGAGCCAGGGTAAGTTCCGGGAGAAGTTCGGTAACGTCGGGGCCGACCAGGCTTGCTCCCAGCAGCTTCCCGGTATCTTTCTCCGACACGATCTTGACGAAGCCGTCCCGCTCGCTTAAGCCCAGGGCTTTCCCGTTGGCGAGGAAAGGAAATTTTCCGACCATGATCGAGAACCCCTCTTTTAAGGCCTCTTCCCCGGTGTAGCCGAAGCTCGCCACCTGGGGACGGCAGTAGACGCAGCGGGGGATCATCCGGTAGTCAATCGGCTTCGGATTCCGCCCGGCGACAGCCTCGGCGGCCACGATCCCCATTGCCGATCCGGCGTGGGCCAGCATCAGTTTCCCGGTTACGTCCCCAACGGCGTACACGCCGGGGACGCCGGTCTCCATCCGGTCGTTGATCCCGATGAAGCCGCCCTTTTCGCTCAGGCTGACTCCCACTTCCTCCAGGCCGATCTCCTCCACGTTGGGACGGAAGCCGATCGCGACCAGGGCCCGATCGCCTGCCACGGTTTCTTTGCCCTTCGGTGTTTCTACCGTTACCGTGACACCGTCCGGTCTCCTCTCAATGTGTTCGACACGGCTGCCGGTATAAAAAGCGATCCCCATCTTCTTGTAGGCCCGCTCAACTGCCGCGCTTACCTCCGGGTCCTCGGCAGGGAGAAGGCGATCGAGCATCTCGATGATGGTGACGTTCACCCCGTAGCTTTTCCAGATGTAGGCGAACTCCATCCCGATCGGCCCTCCGCCAATGATGACGGCGCTCCCGGGGAGTCCGGGGGAGAGGATGGCCTCGGTGTAGGTGATGATCTTCGATCCGTCGATCTCCAGGCCGGGGAGCGAACGGGGGCGGGCGCCGGTGGCGATGATGATACTGGAGGTATCAATGGCCACCGGCTCCCCGTCGTCCGGTGTCACCCGGACCCGCTTCGGGGATTCGATGCGGGCGGGACCGTGATAACTCTCGATCCCGTTCTTCTTCAGCAGGAGGTTGACCCCCTTCACCAGCCGTTCGGATACCTGCCGGCTTCGCTTGAAGGCGGCGCCGTAATCAACGGATAGATGATCGAAGGAGAGACCGAACTCGCCGGCGCGCCGGGAGACTGTCTCCACCAGTTCGGCGTTCCTGAGCAGCGACTTGGTCGGGATGCAGCCCACGTTGAGGCAGACACCGCCCCAGTAACGGCGCTCGACGATGGCCGTCTTCAGCCCCAGCTGGGCTGCCCGGATGGCGGCCACGTACCCGGCCGGCCCGGCCCCGATGACCACGACGTCATAGGTATTCATAGCATAATCCCGTCTTTCCTGTTGCCTCTTCCAGCTGTCCGGTCATGGTGACGGCCAGAGTGTCCATAAATAAACGGCGTAGCCGGAAAGCAGCACGCCGCCTTCCCAGCGCTGGAGCAGCCGGCCCGTCCACAACAGCGGCAGCAGGGTCGCGGCAAAGGCAACCATCACCCACAGGTCCAGCCCGGTGATGCCGGGCGCCCGCAGGGGATTGATGGCCGCGCTGACGCCCAGGATGCCGAGACAGTTGAAGATATTCGATCCGATGATGTTGCCGAGGGCGATGTCCGGTTTTTTCCGGAGAGCCGCGACGAAGGAGGTCGCGAATTCCGGCATGCTGGTTCCGGCGGCGACGATAGTGATGGCGATGACCGCCTCGCTGACGCCAAGTCCGCGGGCGATGGTGGTGGCGGAGGAGACCAGGAACCGGGCCGCCAGAACGAGGAGTCCCAGACCGCCCGCGATGAACAAGACGTCGCGGTACGCCGAGGCGGACCGGGGGGGGACGCCTTCCGCGAACTCCTCCTCGACGGCGGCGGAGGTTTGCCGCCTCGCCTGCCAGACCGTGAGGAGGATGTACGCAACCAGGCCGATCACCAGGAGCAGGCCCGGCAGCCGGGATATACCGCCTCCCTGAAGAAGCACCAGGACGAGCAGGGAGACGCCGATCATGATCGGCATGTCGGTGCGAATAACCGACCAACGGACTGTGATCGGTCGAGCCAGGGCGCCCAGCCCGAGAATAACACCGATGTTGAATATATTCGATCCGACGACGTTCCCGACGGCGATATCGCCCTGGTTGGTCAGCGACGCCCTGATGCTGACAACCAGCTCGGGCATGCTCGTGCCGAAGGCGACTACGGTGAGCCCGATAACGAGGGGCGTGAGGCCAAGGCGGAGGGCCAGGGAGGCGCTGCCGCGCACGAGCCCTTCCGCTCCGAGAAAGAGGGCGATGAAGGCCAGCACAAGAATAATGACATCACGTATCATAAAGAAAAAACTAACGATTTTTACTTGGTTTCTTTTTCGTCTGTTCCGGAAGTTCAATAATCGGATTTTTCCGATTATTGAACTTCCGGAGCATGGACTTATTTTCTCCGATGTCCGGCGACCATACCGGAAGGAAACAGGATTGTCAAGATTCGCTCCGTCCGCGCTATTTTTCGCGACGCGCTTCCCACCATTGTTCACAAGCGCGGTGGGAACTCCGGACGAAGACGCCGGAGCGGACGCTTCTGAATCCCAGCTTCAGCGCCTGATCCCGATACTCCTCGAACTTTTCGGGCGGGTGGGGGGAGACCAGGGCGAGGTGCCCGGCGGTCGGGGGGAGGTAATGGCCGATGGTCAGCATCCGGCAGCCGGCGCGGCGGATGTCCCGCATCAACTGAAGAATCTCAGTGTCGGACTCGCCGAGGCCGACCATGAAGCCGGATTTGATCAGGATATCCTCTGCCCGGGAGGCGGATCTCAGGACTTCCAGGCTCCGCGTGTAATCGCTCCGGGGGCGCGCGAGGGGGTAGAGGCGCCGGACGGTCTCCATGTTGTGGCCGAGAACATCCGGTCCCGCTTCAAGGACTGTCCGGAGACTGCGGGGATCGCCCCCGAAGTCGGGGACCAGCGCTTCCACCCCTGCCGCCGGCAGTTTCTCCCGCAGGAGCCGAATGCAGGCGGCAACGTGACCGGCACCTCCGTCCGGAAGGTCGTCCCGGGTGACGGAGGTCAGAACGATGTATTTCAGTCCCAGGCGTTTCGCCGCCGTTGCCACTTTCTGCGGCTCGTCCGGGTCGAGGGGAACGGCGGTCCCGGTTTTTACCCCGCAGAACCGGCAATCGCGGGTGCAGACCGATCCCATGATCATGAAGGTCAGCTCCCCCGCTTCGAAACACTCGGAAATGTTGGGACAGAGTGCCTGCTCGCAGACCGTGGCGACCTCGAGAGAACGAAGAAGTCGTTTGAGCCGGAACGTCTCTCCCCCCAGCCGCACTTTTTTCAGCAGGTGGCCGGGCAGGCGGGGACGGCCGGCCTTCTGGTTGGTACTCTTCTCCATAGGATGAAATCACGCCCGCAGGTTGGAAAATTCAATAATCTTATTTTTCCTCCGGAAAAATAAGAATGTGCAAGCATTGAACCGACATTGCAGGGATATTTTGAAGAAAATTCGTGTAATTCGCGTAATTCGTAGTTTTATTTAGTCGCCCGCGGCGAAGCCGAGGGCTAAGTTCTATAGTATATATTTTACCTTCCGGACGGAAAAGTAATATAATGCCCCAATCTAATCCGGTAATTCTTCACAACCAGCAGGGGAGGGCTTGATCATGAAGCTGTTGTGCATCTGGTTGCTGTCCATGGCGGTGGCCTTTTCGGCTGTTCCGAAGACGCGGGCTGATGAGCAGGGGCTGAAGGACCGGGTCGACAGGCTCGAGGAGGAGCTGAAGGAACTCAGGAAACAGCTCAAGGAGCAAGAAAAGAAGATGTGCGATCAGAACCGGACACTGGCCGGGGAGGAGAAGCAGCTTTCCGACCTTATAATTAAGTATCCGTCCGGCCTCCTGGAGAACCGGTACGTCTTCGGGGATTACTGGGATGACGGCCTTTTCCTGGAAACCAAAAACAAGCAGTTCAACGCCCGGATCGGAGGTTCCATCAACCTCGACGCCCGCTGGCCGCGCACCCCGTCCGCCCTCCAGGACTACCTGGAAGCCACCGAGGGAAAAGAACTCCACGAGAGCTCCGAGGTAAGGCGCGCCCGGATTTTCCTGAAGGGCACTATCTACGAAAATATTTTTTATAAAACTCAGATCGACTTCGCCGACACCGCGGGGACGTACTATATCCACGACATGTTCGTCGGGATGATGGACATACCCTACGTGGGGGCGATTCTGATCGGCCACGCGGCCCGGGCCTTCGGGCTCAACCCGGTCCCGGATGAGAACTGGCTCACTTTCATGGAGTGGGCGCCCCCCTTCGGCTTCAGCATCGGCCAGCTGCTGGGCGTGGCGGCCGGAAACTCCTTCATCGACGACCACCTGACCTACGCCGTTCAGGTCGGGAAAACCGCCGGCATTCACTGCAGCGAGATCGGCCAGAGCTACAACCTGAACCTCCGCTTCACCGGGACCCCCTGGTATGAAGACGGCGGCCGGGCCATGCTCCACCAGGGGCTTTCCTACACCTACCGCGGTTCTTCCGACCAGACCCGGTACGCGTCCGGACCGTCCTTCAGCGAGCAGGTCCCGTTCTTCATCGATACCGGGATCATGGACACCGACCAGGTCAACGGCATGGCCTACGAGGCCGCCTGGTGCCAGGGTCCGCTCAAGCTCCAGGGAGAGTATTACGGTTTCTGGGCCGACCAGAAGGATGGCCCCTCCGACACTTTTTTCCAGGGCTGGTATACCATGGCCTGCTGGTACCTGAGCGGGGAGTACCCGGGTGCCCAATACGTCACCTCTTACGGGGGGTTCGATATCCGCTGTCATCCCCGCCACGACTTCAGCATCAAGGAAGGGACCTGGGGGGCGTTTGAGGTGGCGGCCCGCTATTCCTGGATGGACCTCAACGATGACAACATCCGGGGGGGGATCCTCAACCAGGCCACGCTGGGATTCAATTGGTACCTTAACCCCAACTTCCGGTGGATGTGGAACTACGTCCACTCCCGTGTCAACGGCATCGGCGCCGCGGATATCCTGGAGACGCGCTTTGGTATCGACTTCTGAGGCAGCATTCGCAAAAGGAATAATGAAATAGTGGAGTGGTGGAGTAATGAGAAGGCAGTCTCCCGGCGACCTGGCGTAGTTCATCCCCCCATCACTCCAGTACTCCATCACCCCACTGCTGTTGATTCAATATTCACATGACAGAAAATCCCAACAGTTTGTCTTTAATTGAAGATTTTTTTCGGGAGGGCGGGGCTCTCTCCCAGGCCCATCCCCGGTATGATTACCGGCCCCAGCAGGAAGAGATGGCGGAGGCGGTCCGGGAGGCGATCGAACGCAGGGAAATCCTGATGGTGGAAGCGGGGACCGGGGTGGGAAAGAGCCTCGCCTATCTCTATCCCTTCGTCCTCTGGTCGAAGAAGACCGGAGAGAAGGCGGCGGTCTCGACCGGGACCAAGACCCTCCAGAAGCAGTTGATCGAGAAGGACATCCCGTTTCTGGCGGAAACGCTCAATCTGCCGGTCACCGCCGAGCTCTGCCTGGGTGCCGGGAACTATCTCTGCCTCTTCCGGCTGGCCCGCGCCGGCGAGCAGGGGCTTTTCTCAAGCAAGGAGTCGGCCCGGCAGTACCGGGAAATCGCGGAGTGGGCGGAGGAAACGGAGAGCGGCATCCAGCTTGATCTGGGCTTCCTGCCCCGGGGCGAGGTCTGGGCCGAGGTCAGAGTGGAGCATGATTTCTGCCTCCGCCAGAAGTGCCCCTTCTTCGGGCCGTGTTTTTATTTCAAGGCCAGGGCGCGCCGGGAGAAGGCGGACATCCTGGTGATGAATCACCACCTCTTCTTCGCCAATCTGGGGTCCGGGGGGATGATTCTGCCGCCGTTCAAAGCCGTGGTCTTCGACGAGGCCCACCTGCTGGAAGAGATCGCCACCGAGTTTATGGGGTACGAGGTTTCCAATTACCGGATACCGACCCTGATGGGGTATCTCTACAGCTCCCGGACCGGGAAAGGTTTTCTTCCGGCGCGGATTGAGGAGGACGAGAAGCGTGATCCGTGGCTCCGGCGGATTGAGAAGCTGCTGGAGCTGAACACGGCGTTCTTCTCCGGGCTGAAAGACACCTGGAAAGAGATCTTCCGGACCGTCCGTCTGAAAGAGCCGCACTTCGCCGAGGACATTCTCACCATACCGCTCGCGGAACTGACCGAATGCCTGGAGGAGCTGAAGGAGACGATGACCGATGACGAGAGCCTGGCGGAGCTGAAGACGTACATCTCCCGCTGCCGGGCTATCCGGGAGGAGCTGAGCGCCATTCTCTCGATGGAGGACGCCGAGAATGTTTACTGGTACAGCCGGGAGAAGCACGGCCGCCGGATCCGGCAGACCCTGCAGATGGCCCCGATCGAGGTAGGAGCGTTCCTCCGGAAGTCGCTCTGGGAGAAATACGGCCCGATTGTCCTGACCTCGGCCACCATCTCCACCGGAGGAGATTTTTCCTTCCTGCGGGGGAGAATCGGCATCGAGAACTGCCGGGAGTGCATTCTCGCCTCTCCCTTTGACTATGAGAACCGGGTGATGCTTTACACGGATCACCGCATCCCCGATCCCAACCGCCAAAAGGAGGAGTACGAAGAGCGGGTAATCCAGGATACGGGGAGGCTGATCCTTCTCTCCGGGGGCGGGGCGTTCGTTCTCTTCACCAGCTACCGGATGCTGAACAAGGTTTATGAACGGCTCTCGGGTCCCCTGGCCGGGTTCGGGTGTCTCCGGCAGGGGGATGACGAGCGGTACCGCCTCCTGGAGGAGTTCCGACGGCATCCTTCGTCGGTTCTCTTCGGGACGACCAGTTTCTGGCAGGGGGTCGATGTCCCGGGGGAGAGCCTGAAGTGCGTGATCATCGCCAAGCTCCCCTTCGCGGTCCCCGATGATCCGGTGACCGAAGCCCGGATTGATTTTATCAAGACACAAGGCGGCGATCCCTTCCGTGAGTACCAGGTGCCCCGGGCCGTGATCATGCTCCGGCAGGGTTTCGGCCGGCTGATGCGGGGAAAGGATGATTACGGAATCGTGGCCATCCTGGACCCGCGGCTGCGGACCCGGTCCTACGGGAGATCGTTCTTCTCCTCCCTCCCGTCCTGCCGGGTGACCTCGAAACTGGCGGACCTGGACGCCTTCCTGAAACAGATTCAGGGAACGGGAAGCGGCGGAGGGTGATACCGGGGTGAGCCGGCGCTCCCGTTGCCCGGCGATAAAGTTATGCATGGGAAAATCGATCAGTCGCGGATATAATTCATCGTTGGACAACATCCCACATGATTCCAGTTTCATTGAGTTTGCGTTCAGAAACAGGAATAGAATAACAATACGCTCCTTCGCCGCGTTAGGAATTGCAAACTATAGTAGAATATTTCGAAACCAATTCAAAATGCATAGGTGGATTTATTATGCGCATGATATTAAAAAATCATCTCGTGCAATTAATTGTTTTACTCTTTATCACTTCTTTCATGTCTGACATCTCTACAGCTATCGGACAAGCCGATGAGGTAATGATCTTCCAGGAAAAGATTGAATCGGCGAGAGAAATTCTTCAAGCGGATCCGGAGAATATAGACAATTATATAACACTGGCCCGATTACATTCACAAAGACATTTGGATATAGATTGTTATTGGGTAACTAAACTATATATAGACGCTGTCAAGATCAAACCAAATGAACCAAAGCTATATTCGGAATTCGCTTCCTTCTTTCATAAATGTCGCGACAGAGAGAGAGCAGTCACACTATCCCAAAAAGCGTTAGAGCTCTCACCGGAAGATACAAGTGCGCTCATAATAATTGCCGAGGATGAATCTTATCGAGACCGGGCTAAAGCGTCCAAGGACTATGAGAAAGTTCTCAAGCTTCAACCGGAAAACGCCCGAGCATATATGCTTCTTGGCGGGTTACTATACAAAACGGGAGATTATAAAAAAGCGAAAGAATATCTGGAACGGGCCAGAGAGTTGGTCTCGGCCGAAGATAAGTATCTTGAGCAAGAAATAAATGGGCTTATGAAGCAAGTAGATAAAATTGCTGAACTGGAAAAGGTATTTGCAGAGGGTACTTCCAAATGGGATGAATATGCGGAACTTGGGCTATATTATAGCAGATCTGGAGACAATCTAAACAGAGCAAAAGAGATATTGCATACGGCTTCACAAAAGATAGAAGAGCCTTGGCGGCTCCATGAAATGCTTGGGCGCATATTAAAGGAAAATCGAAAATATGATGAAGCGGTCAAAGAATATCAGGAAGCCATCCGAATTGCGCAAGAAAATAAAAATACTGTCGCTGAATATCAAATTAACGGACTAAACGATCAATTAGGGGATACATACAAGGAAATGGGGAGACTTGAAGAAGCATTATCCGCTTATAACAATGCTTTTGCCGGGACAAGCCATTGGGGAGAGGAAACGTGGCATAAGCGTTTCAAAAAAATTGGCGATATTTACTTTCGCCTGGGCGAATATGATATGGCGGAGTTAGCTTATCAACACTCAAATGATCCGATCGCTGAGGCAGGGGTTTACCGGGCATTGAATAAATACCAGCGGGCTCTATCCGTCCTCTGGAGAGCGATCAGGAAAGAACCGGAGGAGAGTTATAAAAGGCATGGAAGACCCGTCAATAAAGACGGAAAACCGGTGGATGGCATTTGGTATAAGGCGAACTACCGATTATATATCGAACTCGGGAAAACCTACCAAGAGATGGGACAACCCGGTAAAGCTATGGCAGCTTATTGGGAAGCGCTCAAACTTTGTGATTCCGAGGAAGCGAATGCAGCTATCAAGGAACTTTTTTAGGAGAAGGCTCCAAAGTGATCCCGGGGCCGGCGATTATACCGGGAACGGGACCGACGAGATCGGGATTTACCGGTTCAATTCCGGTCTCTGGGCCGTCTCCGGCCTAACTCGGGTCTATTTCGGCGGCGCCAACGATCTGCCGGTCACCAGATAACTGCCGCATCCCCGAAAAGGCATTTATCCGCCTGCGCAGAAGGCTCCGGTCTTGCCCCGGTATGAATACGAGAACATGCTTCGGCGGATGTCGCCGTCCCGTGAAGCGGATAACCCGCCGAAGCCTTGGCGAAGGCGGGTAATTATGGAGACCACGGGCTTGCCCGTAGGGCTCCATTCAGCAAAAGATAATTTCGGGAGTATAAGATTGAAAAAAAGAGAACTGAACCCGGCTCACCCCGGCAATGACGTGTATCAACAAGGGGCGGTCGGGGCGTGGATCGGCATCGTCGGGAACATAGTATTATGCGCCGTTAAATTCCTGGCCGGTATTCTGGGCCAGAGCGCGGCGATGGTGGCCGACGCCGTTCACAGCCTCTCCGACATGATGAGTTCCATCATCGTCCTGGCCGGCCTGAAGGTGGCCCGGAAACGTCCGGACCGGGAACATCCCTACGGCCACAGCAAGGCGGAGAGCGTCGCCGCCCAGATGGTGGCGTTATTCCTGGTTTTCCTGGGGGGGATGATTTTTTTCAAATCCTGGAAGAGCATCTCCGACTCGGATTACACGACTCCGGCCGGATATGTCCTGCTGGTAGCGGTTCTTTCCATAGTCACCAAAGAAGGTCTCTATCAATACAAAAGCCGTCTCGGGAAAAGGATTCACTCCAGTTCATTGATCGCCGACGCCTGGCATCATCGTTCCGACGCCCTGTCCTCCATCGCTGTCCTGATCGGTGTCTCACTGGCCTTGCTCGGGGGACCACGGTTTCACGTTGCCGACCACGTCGCGGCCATGGCGGTGGCCCTGATCATCTGTTACGCGGGCGTCCGGATGCTCTTCAAGACCAGTTCGGAGCTGATGGATCAGGTAGTCACCGGCCCTCCCGCTCAAAAGATCGAGGAGATGGCGCTGGCGGTTCCCGGCGTCAAGAGGGTGGAAAAGCTTTTGATCCGCAAGTCGGGCATGGACCTGATGATCGATATCCACATTGAAGTGGAACCGTCTCTCTCCGTGGTCCAGGGCCATGACATCGCCGGCGAAGTCAAGAGACGGCTGATGGAACAGGTCGGATCACTGAAAAGCGTGCTGGCCCATGTCGAGCCGTTCCAGCCGCGCCTCCCCGAACCCTGAACCCTGAACCCCGCCCGGGCGTCAGCCCAGGCTCCCGGCCAGCCCCTCGATTGACTCCAGAGATTCCACCGGGATACAGGCGATCTCACGGTCGGTCTTCTTCACCAGTCCCGTCAGCACCTTGCCCGGTCCCACTTCGACGAAGGTGTCGATCCCCTGCGAGATCATGTGCCGGATGGTCTCGGTCCACCGCACCGGACCGTTGATCTGGGCGATCAGATTATGACGGATCTCATCCGAACCGGTTTCGGGGCGGGCGGTCACGTTGGCGATCACCGGGACCGCGGCACCATTGACCGGCGCTCCTTCCAGTTCCGGCCGGAACTGTTCGGCCACCGGGTCCATCAGGCTGGAGTGGAAGGGAGCGCTCACGGGCAGCATCATCGCCCTTTTCGCCCCTTTCTCCTCTGCCAGCGCGATCGCGCGCTCGAGGCCGGCTTTTTCCCCCGAGATCGCCGTCTGGATCGGCGAGTTGTAGTTGGCCGCCTGGACGATCCCGGCCGAGGAGGCTTCGGCGCAGATCGCCTCGACCTCGGCGGGGGAGAGGCCGATAATGGCGGCCATTCCTCCTTTCACGGAACTGGTGGCGTTGTGCATCAACTGACCGCGGATTCTGACCAGGCGAAGGGCATCCAGGAAGGAGAGGGACCCGGCGGCGACCAGGGCGCTGTATTCGCCCAGACTGTGGCCGGCGACCATTTCCGGCCGGATGCCTTTTTCGGCCAGCAGATGAAGAACGATCGTGCTCACCGTGACGATGGCCGGCTGGGTATTGTAGGTCATAGTCAGTTCCTCTTCCGGGCCGTCGAAGCAGAGGCTGCTGAGGGGGAAACCGAGTTCCTCATCCGCCTGGAAGAAGAGTTTTCCGCCGATCGGCGTCCGGGAGATCTCCCGTCCCATCCCGACGTACTGGGATGCCTGCCCGGGAAAAATAAAGGCGATTCTCGACATCATTTCCTCCTTTGGTTCAGCGCCGCCGGCGCTGATTTTTGCCTGCGCTCTCCCTGCGAGGGCGGGGGCTGGAGTGGCACAGACATTCCTGTCTGTGTCAGCTTCACAGGCAGGAATGCCTGTGTTACTTTTCACAGGCAGGAATGCCTGTGTCGCCCTTGGCGCACAGACAGGAATGTCTGTGCTACCTATCTCTCCATCCGGGTTATTTATTTCCCGTCCAGGATCATGAACGCCCGCAGGGCCGCCCGGATCGCGTTCTCCGGGTCAACCGGCTTGACGATCGGTTTCCCGGCCCAGGTCTGCCCGATGATGGTTGCCAGGGCGCCTACCCGGACTTTCCGGAGCGACCCGATCACGAAGAGGGCGGCCTCCTCCATCGAGGTGGAGATGACGTTGGCCCGGAACCAGGTCTTCCAGAGCGCTTCGTTGACCTCCTGCTGGGCCGCGTATCCCTCCTCCTCGGAGTAAAAGGCATCCTTACAGTGGGTGATGCCGAGATGGTAGGGGTACCCGAGTTCTTCAGCAGCCTGCCGGAGAGCAAACAGCACGTCCGGATCGGAGACGGCGGGGTAGGAGAGGGGAACGTACTGACGGGTTGTTCCCTCTTCCCGGATTGCCCCGGTGGCGATGGCCAGATGGCCGATGGCGACTTCCTCCTGGAGCGATCCGGCGGTTCCCACCCTGATGAAGGTGTCGGCGCCGATCTTGATCAGTTCTTCGAGGGCGATCGCCGCCGAGGGGCAGCCGATACCGGTCGAGGTTACGGAGACCTTGATCCCCTCCACGGTCCCGGTAAAGGTCCTGAACTCGCGTTTGAAGGCCATCTCCCGGGGGTTATCAAAATAGCGGGCGATCTTTTCCGACCGGCCCGGATCGCCGGGGAGGAGGACGTACCGTCCGACATCACCGGGCGCCAGATCAATGTGATACTGTTTTTCAGTCATGGTCTTGTTCCTCCTATACTTTTTCCGAAGAAAAGAAAAAAGTATAACAATCTTTTTCTAAAAATCAAGCCAAGAGGATCTTAGCGCCTTCGGCGCAACTTGGTTACGGCAACGGTAACGATGCCCGTTTCGGTAAAGGTAACGGTAACGGCCACCCCGCCTGGCGCACGTAACCGTAACCGGCAGACGAAACGGGCCTCGTAACCGTAACCGTAGCCGTTATTGAAATTCCGAAGCAGCACGTTATTGATTTTCACGCGAGATTATGCCCAGATCCCTCCTCAAGTCGAGGTTGCCGGGGTCCTGTTCCAGCGCCCGCTCCCAGTAGAGCCGGGCCTGGTCCGGTTCTCCCAGCCGGTAGTGGCAGTAGCCAAGGCCGGTGATGGCGGGGATAGAGTCATGGTTGCGGGCGAGGGCTTCCCGGTAGGCGTCGATGGCCTGGCGGTAGTTGCCGGTCTGGAGCAGGATTTCACCCAGGTTGATGTAGCCGTCCGGATCGTAGGGGCGGGCGGTAATGTATTTTTGTATCTCCTGGAGCGCCCTGGCTGTTTGCCCCGTGCGGAGGTAGAGGGTGCTCAGGTTTATCAGGACCAGGGGGTCGCCCGGGTTGAGCCGGGCGCTGGTCTCAAACTGGGCCAGCGCCTCCTCAAACTGCCCCTGTTCTCCATAAGCCACGCCGAGGCTGTTGTAGAAGAGCGGTTCGCGGCTGAAGATGTCGATCGCTTTCAAAAACTGTTCGACTGCCGCGCCCGATCTGCCCAGCCGGAAATATTCATTCCCCAGACCGTGATGCGCCTTGGAACTCCGGGGACTGGCCTCGACCGCGCGGGTAAAAAGGGCGAGGTTGTCCTTCCAGTCCCGGTTCCGGCTGACCGTGCCGGCCGCCAGCGCCAGCAGGAGCACCCCGACCGCCGCCCGGGTGAGCGCCCTCTTCCCGGCGCCTGCCAGGCAAGCGGTTAACGCCACCGCCGCCCAGAGCGAGAACCCGAGCATCGGCAGGTAGGCGAATCGCTCCGCTCCCAGGCGGGAGTTCGGGACCAAGTTCAGCACCGGGAGGAGAGCCAGAACGAAAAATGTGAGGCCGAATGTCCCGGCCCGATTTTTCCCCCGGAGCCAGGCCGTTAAAAGGAAGGCCGCCGTCAGCAGGGCAGGGACGAGAAGCCAGCCGCTCCAGGCCACCGGAGGCAGCGGGTCCGCGTATTCCACCGTGAGGTTCACGGGGAAGAAAACCAGACGCCCGTAAAGACCCAGGCCCTTGAAGACCAGGAAGAACCGGGTCAGGGCATTCCCGAATTCCGGCGCCGCCGGCAGAGTGTCCCGCTGGTAAAGGAGGAGAAAACGGGCTGCGAGGTAAGCGCCGGCAATGAAAAAGAAACCGATCACCCGCGGCCGGAAGAGTTCCTTCACCCTCCGTCGGCGAAGGATCAGTTCCTCGCCGGCGATGACCAGGGGGAGGGTGACCGCCATCTCCTTGGCAAGAAGCGCGAGTATAAAAAATATAACCGAGAGAGAATAAAGTGCCGGATGTATCCATGACCGATCCGTGTCTTTGATCGGAGACTTGCATTCATCGTCTCTTTTTTCCGCTCTCTCGCTTTTGATGTACATCAAAAGCGAGAGAGCGAAAAAAAGAGTACAGAGGATGTCCTCCCGGAAGGAGATGCCGTCGACCGCCTCGGTCTGGACCGGATGGATGATGAAGACCAGTGCCGCCAGCAGGGCTCCTTCCGGCCGGGGAAGGATTTTTTTGGCCAAAAAATAAAGGGCGATCCCGGACAGGAGATGGAGGATGAGGCTGGTCAGGTGGTAACTTGCCGGGTTCCCCCTGAACAGGGAGTAGTCGCAGAAGTAAGTGAGGGTGACCAGGGGCCGGAAAGAATACTCTTCGGAGCGGAGGTAGTAATCCCGGGAGAAAAAACGGCCGAGGTTCTTCCAGTCCCGGATGAAGAGGTTCTCCTCGACCGTGACCGTGTCGTCGTAGACGAACCCGTTGCCCAGGGAGTTCCAGTAAACCCCGGTCCCGACCAGGATCAGGATGATGACGTGGATGAGATATTTTTTCGCTTTGGGCATAGGTAGAGAGCATAGCGCATAGCGCAAAGGGCATAGGGCATAGAGCATAGCGCCGAGAGCCAGATACCTGGCGCTATGCGCTATGCTCTATGCGCTCTGCGCCTTTACGGGACCATCGCGATAATCCGGCAGCCGCAGGATTCCATCTCGACCGCGCGCCAGGGGAAGGCCCCGATCCAGCACCGCCGGTTGCTGAGCCGGTCGATGTCGCCTCCCAGGCATTCGGCGTGGACGATTTTCTTCGGGAAGAGCTTGAGGTGCATCACCTGGTAGTAATAGTCGGGGGGGAACATCTCATCCCATTTCTTTCCGTTCTCTTTTTCGAGTTTGGCCTCGGCCCGGGCGAAATGGTCCGGCTGCCATTTGCGGATAATGGTATTCATGGGATGATCAGCGCTGCCGCAGTCGACACCGATCCACTTGAACTTTAAAAACTCTTCCATCTTCATCATCGTCTCCTTGAATTTATTTGTCATTGCGAGCGATAGCGAAGCAATCCGATGCGTAGCATCGTCCTGTCGCAGATATCGAAAGAATTGATTAGCTTTACTTGAGTCTATGGCTGGTTCATATGCTCCGGGGTTTCTTCATTCCCCTGATTGCCGGGGGAGGGCGCGGGGGAGAGCTTGATCTCCCGGAAGATGGTTTCAAAAAAATGTTCTTCCCTCCCGGCTTCTTCCTGCCGTCGCGGTTCGGGTGTGCCGTCGAGCTGCCTCAGGGCTTCCCCCGCCTGTCGTCCCGTCTCTCCCTCCGGGTCGAGGCCGGCGGCCTGTTCAAAAAAGGATCTGGCCTCGATGGTATCCCGGGTACGGAGGCGCAGCTGGCCGAGATCGAGATAGACCTCGGCGTCGCGCGGGTCAAGCTCGCTGGCCCGGGTCAGGGCGTTTTCCGCCTCTTTCAGCCGGTCCTGGGCGAGAAAGAGTTCCCCGGCATGCCGGTAGTAAAGGGCGTGATCGGGTTCCAGGTTCAGAGCCCAGAGAAAGGAGGTGGCGGCCAGATCGTACTCCCCCTTTGCCATCCGGGCTTTTCCTAATAGATCGTAGGACGCGGCCTCCCGGGGGGCCAGGGCGACAGCTTTCTCCAGGAGCCTGATAGCGTCATCCGGGTTATCCTGCTGGAGAGCGACCTCCCCCAGGCGGATGTAGGCCGGGGCGAATTCGGGGTCCCGATCGATGATGGAACGGTACGCTTTCTCCGCTTCTTCAAAACGGCCCGCCCGGAAATAGATGGCACCGGAAAACACGGAGGCCAGGATCAGATCCGGATCGAGGCTGCGGGCCAGCCGAAACTCCTCCAGCGCCAGCTCCGTTTTTCCGAGTTCCTGGCGGATGATCCCCAGGTTGAGATGGCCTTTGGCGTAATCGGGGTTCAGCTGGACGGCTTTCTGCAGCCACTCTTCGGCGGCGGCCGGTTTATTCTTCTGAAGGTAGGCCATGCCCAGGTTGTTGAGCGCCTCCGGGTAATGGGGCCTGATGCTGACGGCTTCGGTGAAGGCGGTGATCGCCTCGTCGAAGATGTTTAATTGTCCCAGGGCCACACCCAGTTCGTTCCGGTAGGATGCGTTGTCCGGGGAGAGTTGGGCGGCCTTCCGGAAAGACCAGACAGCGTCCTCCCGCCGTCCCCCCCGGGCCTGGGCCATGCCGAGGTCTTTCCAGGTTTCATCCAGTGTCGGATTGATGCGGACCGCCGCCTCTCCGAACTGGATCGCTTCCGCGTTCCGGCCGGTGAGGAGGCAGATCCGGCAGAGCCCCGCCGCGGCCTCTTCGGATTCGGGGTTTTCCTTCCGGACTTTTCGAAAGGCGGCCTCGGCCTCTCCCGTCAGTCCGGCGGAGAGATATTCCTGTGCCCGGCGGATCTGTTCCCGGGAGGCCGCCTGATCGTTCGCCCTTCCCCCCCGCATTTCCTGAGAGATCTCTTTACCGCACCCGGCCAGGAGGAGAAGCAGGATGCCGATCCACACCACTGAATTCTGGAGAGAATTCATTATTCTAAAATTTTTCGGAGGAAAATTTTAGGAGATCATTACTCGGGCAGGCTCCTAGAACCTCATCGCGTCCAGATCGACCAGTTTTCCGTGGCTGACCAGGTATTTCACTTCCCGGTGGTTGCGGAAGGCTTCCAGGACGTTTTCATCCTGGAGGACGACCAGGTTGGCGACGTTGCCGACCTTCATCCCGAAGTCCGCCACGCCCATGGCCCTCGCCACCTCGACCGTGATCATGTCGTAGAGCGTCTCCCTGTCTTCCCCGGTCGTCATCCAGAGGAGGTGCGAGTTGAGGAAGGCGACCTCGAGCATGTTGTTCCGCCCGTAGGGATAGTAGGCGTCGGAGACGTCGTCCTGCCCCAGGCAGACCAGGGCGCCTTCCCGGAGCATGTCCTTGACCCGGGCGTGGAGGGGGCCGGTATGGGGATCGCTGACCACGCCCAACCGCGCCCGCTTGAGGAGAGCCACCAGCTTCATGAAATAGGGGTCCGGGTACATGCACATGGCCCGGGCGTGGTGGGCGAGGACCCGCCCCTCCCAGCCCTTCTCGATGGTCTTCAGGGCCAGCATCTCGAGGGTGCGGAGGCCTGGGTCGCCCGCGTCGTCGACCAGCATGGAGACGTTCCTGTCGTATTCGACGGCCAGGTCGACCATCCGGTCGATGTGCTCCTGCTCGGCGGCTTCGGTGTACTCGATCCAGGGGATCCCTCCCACGACGTCGGCTCCCATCTCCAGGGCTTCCCTGACCAGCCGGGCGGCGCCCGGCTCCCTCACGACGCCGTCCTGGGGAAAGGCGACGACCTGGAGTTCGACGATGCCCTTAAATTCTTCCCGAGCCTTGAGCAGCGCCTTGATCCCTTCCAGCTTCGCCTTGCTGTCGACATCGGCCAGGGCCCGGATGTGGGTGGTCCCGTTGAGGGCGGCCAGCTTGACGGCTTTTCTCACGTTGGGGAGGATCCATTTTTCGTCGTATTTTTCTTTGATCTTGGCGGCCGCCTCGATGGCGGTCATCGCCTTCCCCATCCCCTCGTCGTGGTAATCCTTCAGGGCGTCCTCGCTCATCATCATCAGGGTGTAGACCTTGCAGAGATGAAGATGGGCGTTGAGAAATGATTCCGTGACCAAGTTTCCCCCGGCGTCGATCTCGGTTTTTGCCGGCCCGGCGATCTGGTCGGCGATTTTTTCGATTTTTCCGCCGCTGACGGCGATATTCCAGGTGCCGTCCTTCTTCCGGAGCCGGGCATTCTTGATCAACAGGTCCATCATTTATATCCTCCTTTTATAAATTAACTCGCTGCGCTCGCAAATTTATATGTATGGTATATTATAGTATCGGGAGGTTGTAGTCATAGAAAAATATCATGGAAGAATGACGCTCAAGCACCGAAGACGACGGCGGACGGCGGTATTTTTCCTGATTTTCGCATTTATCGGTGCTGCCGTTTACGCCCCTTCCTTCACGGCTTCATTCCATTTTGACGACCGGCCGTCGATCGTGGAGAACCGGGCCCTTTTTTTCCCGCCGGTGTGTCCGCATTGTGGGCCTTCTGGCCCACCGGGTTTATCGTCTATCTGACCTTCAGTTTTGATTATCCGGAAGGCCAGTATTTTATTTCTACTTGAACAAATGCGATCAATGTCGCGTCTCATTTTAAATGAGACTGGCGTTTCAGGTAAATGAGAATAGGATATCATCATTTCTCTGGTAACGCACACCCAAAGTAGACCTCCCCCCATCTCCCCCGGTCCCGGACACTGATCAAGATTGTCGA
>JAZDIV010000150.1:0-23683 GCA_043804695.1 PVC group bacterium
GGTTTCTTCGGGTCCGCGCCCCATATATTCAACTTCGAATTTAATGATCGCTTCACTGATCGCAGCCTCGAGTTGTCCCTTTGTCATCTTTTTCATCATTTTTCTCAGGTTAGGCTCCCAGTATAGGATTGAAATTACCGAAGTCAATAGTATTGAACTCCGATATATTGTGGTCCGACCCCAAAATTAACGATAACTCCATCTTCTTTATTCTCTCAGAGTATAATAGCGGATGGAAGTTACATGCTGCGATTTTGTCCGGTCATTACCGGGCATAAAAAATTCCGGGTGCCCTCGATTTTTACTTCAAAACCTCACCATTTTAATCTATAAAATAGCTCACTGCTTTGGAATTATGTATATTGGGACCCGGATAACCCGGATTGCTATTCAGCAGGATATAGGATAGACAATTAATAACCGGGATTATCCGGGGAAATGTATGATTTCCCCGGATGATCCCGGTCAAGGAGGCGCGCCTCATGGTTAATCGCCGTTGTATCCTTCCCCTTCTCATTCTTTTCATTCTTACCGCCGGCAGCGGCTATGCCGAAGTCCGCGCGGTCCGGATCGGGCTGGTCACCGACGGGCCCTATTACTACGGCGCGGAGTGCTGGGAGCAGTTCAAGAAAGAGATCGCCGTTTTTGAGGGAGACGAGTTCCGGTTTTTCTATCCCCCCGGCTACCAGCTGGTCGACGGCTGGAAACCGGAAGAGATCTCGGCCAACTGCCGACGGGTGCTGGACGCCGGAGAAGTGGATATTGTCGTAGGGATGGGGCTGGCCGCCTCATCCTTCTTTGCCTCTCAGACCGATCTCGGAAAACCGGTGATTCTTTTCGGCGATCTCGACTTTGAACTGCTCGGATTGGAAGACGAGGCCGGGCACTCCCGGATCAGGAATCTCACTTTCCAGGTTGACCGGGGCAAGATCAGAAGGGACGTGGAGAGCATGGCCCGGATGGCGAGGGGGAAGGAGGTGACGGTTCTGGTCGATCGCGAGATCGCTGAAAATATTCAGGGTTTGGAAGAGATGGGCGAAACGCTTGCCCGGGAGGCGGGGATTCCCATCAGGTACGCCTATTACGCGCCGACCGTGGAGGAGACCATGAACGCGCTGCCTCCGTCCACCGCCTTCATCTACCTGACGCCCACCTATCAATGCAACACCCGGGAAAAACTCCGGCAACTGATCGAGGCGATCAACCGCCGAAAGATTCCCACCTTCGCGCTGGAAGGGCGCCCGGTGGTGGAATTGGGCGCGCTGGCCGGGCTGTACGCCGGGAGCGCGGAGAAGATCGCCAAAAACAACGCGCTCAAGCTCTATGAAATTTTAAAAGGCGAAGCCCCGGAAGCGCAGAGTGTTTATTTCCGGGATCGGGAAGAGTTTGCCATCAACCTGGACACCGCCCGCCGGATCGGTTATTCCCCCGACTTTGATCTGATGATGGAGGCCCGGTTCATCAACGAGGAACGCGAAGAAGGTCCGCTGATCACGCTCCGGGACGCCGTCCGGACTGCGCTGGATAATAACCTGAGCTACCAGATCGCGCGGAGAGAGCTGGAAGAGGAGGAACACGCTTACCGTAAAGTCCTCGCCAACCTCTTCCCCCAGATCGAGGCCACCGCCGACTACCAGCGGGTGGACAGCGACCGGGCCAAGTCTTCCCTGGGGATACAGCCGCGCTGGCAGAGCCAGGGAGGGGTGTCGCTCGAGCAGCTGATCTTCGACTACTCGGTCTGGAAGTCGGTTTCCCTGGCCCGTCTCTCCGTGGTCTCGGCCGAGCGCGATCTCGAAATCGCCCGGCTCGACACCGCCCGGGACGCCCTCCTTGCCTACTTCTCGGTGCTCCAGGCCCGGGAGTTGCTCCGGATTCAGAAGGAGAACCTTGACAGCACTCGGAATCACCTGGGGATCGCCCGGGTCCGGCTGGAGCAGGAGACGGGGAGCCGGGAAGACGTCCTCCGCCTGGAGTCGGAGTACAAGGGCGCTCTCACCTCCGTGATCGGCGCCGCCTTCGACCTGCAGAAAACATCGCTGCAGTTTAACGAGACATTGAACCGGCCCCAGGAGGAGCCCTTCCGCCTGGAGCGCATCAGTCCGGAGGAAGGGGGGGGCGTCTCTGTCTTCTCCACCCCCCGGACCGGCTCGTTGCTGGCCAACCAGGCCGACGCCGACCTTCTCCGGACCTTCCTGGTCGAAGCGGGTAACCGGTATTCCCCCGAGGTCATTCTGGCCCGTCTCAATGTCGAGATCTCCGAGGAAGACCTGACCCGCGCCCGGGCCGGGATCTGGAGTCCGACGGTCGGCGCCCGGGCCGAGTACAACCGCCGGTTCGGGGAAGAGGTCTGGAACCCGGACAACGCCGGCGGCGGCGAGTGGGGAGACTCGGGGCCCTACCCGGACGACAACGAGTGGTCGCTGGTGGGATACGTCCGTCTGCCCCTCTGGAAGGGCGGCAGCAACTGGGCCGAGATGGGGGAGAAGCAGGTGACCGTCCGGAAGGCCAGCCAGGCCCTGAGCCTCCAGGAGCAGGGGACCGCCCTGGCCATCCGGTCCGCCTTCTTTGACCTGGCGGCCTCCAGTACCAACTGGGAACTGGACCGGGATCGGGAACGGATCGCCCGGGAGACCCTGGAACTGGTGACGGACAAATACCGGAAAGGGACCCTCCCGCTGATCGATCTTCTTGACGCGCAGTCACAGAATGTCAACGCCCAGGCGTCGGCGGTCTCGTCTTTCTACACTTCGATCACCGACCTGATCACCCTGGAGCGGCAGACCGGCTTCCTGGAGTACGTCCGGTCGGCGGAAGAGATAGAGGATTTCCTGGCCGGGATGGAGCGGCACATGAAGGATAGAGTAAATCCGAAATCCGAATGAATGAAGCGGCCTGATTTACTGCTTCGGAATTTCAATAATTATTAGCCACCAAGGCACAAAGGCACCAAGAAAAGAGGGAAAAAGGTAAAATACTCATCTCATTTGGTTTTTTCTTGGTGTCTTAGTGTCTTGGTGGCAAAAGTTGCGAGCGAAGCGAGCTAATTTATTAAGGAGAATAAGATGAAACGAATTGTCGGGAAATATCTGTTTGTGATGGGGTTGGCGGCGTCGACACTGCTGGCGGCAGGCGGCTGCGGGAAGAAGGAGCCGATCGTCGAGGAGGAGGTCATCCGCCCGGTCAAGGTGATCACGGTCGGGGCGGCGGACGAGGGGCTGAAGCGCACCTTCAGCGGGACGGTCCGGGCGGGCCAGGAAGCCTCCCTCGCCTTCCGGGTGAGCGGTAAGGTCGAGGAGATACTGGTCTCGGTGGGAGAGAAGGTGGAGAAGGGCCGGGTTCTGGCCCGGCTTGATCAGCATGACTACGAACTCGCCGTCAGGAACATCGAGAGCACCCTGGCCAGCGCCCGAGCGGCCTATAAGAATTCCGAGAGCAGTTATCAGCGGAACAAGCGGCTGTATGAGAACAGCAACATCAGCAAGGCCGAGCTTGACCAGAACGAGGCGCAGCGGAACTCCGATCGGGCGCAGGTCGAGGCCCTGGAAGCCCAGCTGGAGCAGGCCCGCAACCAGCTTGCTTATACCCGGCTGGAAGCGCCTTTCAGCGGATTCATCTCCGCCAAAAAAATCGAGGAGTTCGAGAATGTGAGCGCCGGGCAGGCGGTCTTCGCTCTGGTCGATCCCGGGAAGCTGAAGGCGGACGTCGGCATCCCGGAAAGCCTGATTTTCCGGGTCAGTGAAGGAGGATCCGTCACGGTGGCGCTCGAGAGCCTCCCGGGCCGGGAGTTTTCCGGCACGGTCAGCGAGGTGGGGGTGGCGCTTGATGCCTCGACCGGCACCTACCCGGTGACGGTAGTCATGTCCGATCCGTCTCCGGAGATTTTGCCGGGGATGACGGCGGAGGTGACTTTCACCTTCGGGTTCACCGGGAGCAAGGGATTCATCGTGCCGACCTCGGCGATCCTGGAAGATATCCAGACCGGCAATCGCTATCTCTGGGTCGTGGCCGATGACGGCACGGTCGGCAAGCGCGGCGTGCAGACCGGCGCCCTCGTTGTCGACGGGCTGGAGATCATCTCGGGGATAGAGGAGGGGGAGGTCGTGGTGACGGCCGGCGTCCACCAGATTGAGGAAGGGCAGAAGGTGAAGGTGTTGGAATAAGGTTTTCTTTTAAATTGGGTACATAGTTTCAAATAATACAGATAGATTAAACGATAAAATCCGAAATCCGAATGTCGAAATCCTAAAGAAATCCAAATCCCGAAATTCAAATGTCCAAAATCAACGGTCGCCGAGCAATAGGCAGGCGGGAAGATTATTAAGTAAGAGTATTAATGTGACCAATTTCCGGAGGTATGCTCCATACGGCTTTAAGATTATCCGGCGGCCAGTTTTGGTTATTGGGATTTAGGCATTGATTCGGATTTCGGATTTCGGGTTTCGGAATTTACTAGTTCAGATGTCGGTGTTTATCAGAGAGGTTCCACTATGTCATTAACTGAATTTGCCTTAAAGAGAAGCCGCCTCACCGTCGTTCTCCTCGTCGTCATCCTTTTCGGAGGGATCTCGGCCTATCTCTCGCTCCCCCAGTCGGAGGACCCCGACTTCACCATCCGGACGGCGATGGTCATGACCTACTTTCCCGGCGCCTCGCCGGAAAGGGTCGAGCAGCTGGTCACCGACCAGCTCGAGCAGAAGATCCAGGAGATCCCCGAACTCGATCACATCGCCTCCGAGTCGCGGACCGGCGTTTCCCTGGTCTTCGTCGAGATCAAGGAGAAGTACACGGACATGCGGCCCATCTGGCGGAAGCTCCGGGACAAGGTGGACGACGCCAGACCTAATCTGCCCGAGGGGATCGACGGTCCCTACGTCCAGGATGACTTCGGCGATGTTTTCGGGATCATGATCGCGATGACCGGCGAGGGGTTCAGCCAGGCCGAAATGGACGACTATGCCCGGGATATCAGGAAAGAACTCCTGCTGATCGAAAACGTGGCCCGGGTTGATATCATGGGCAGCCAGGAGGAGCGGATCTTTGTCGAGTTCTCCAACGCCCGCCTGGCCGAGATGGGATTGAGCCCGGCCCAGCTGGCCGATGCCCTGCAGACGGAGAACATCGTTCTCCCGGGAGGATACGTGAATATCGGGCCCGACAAGATCGTGGTGGAGCCGACCGGGAATTACGAGAACATCGAAGATCTCCGCAACACCGTCATCCGCCTTTCCCAGCAGGGAGGAGAACGGCTGATCTATCTCAAGGACATCGCTTCCATCACCCGCAGCTACGTGGATCCCCCGGATACGATCGTCCATTACAACGGCCAACCCGCCGTTCTCCTGGCCGTCAACATGGCCCAGGGCGGCAACATCGTCACCCTTGGCGAGAAGATCGACGCCTTTTTGAAAGAAGCGCGCCCCGGCCTGCCGGTCGGCATCGACTTCCATTATGCGGCATTTCAGCCGGAGTATGTCACCACCGCCATCAACGACTTCATGGAAAATCTTCTGGAGGGCGTGATCGCCGTCCTGGCGGTCATGCTGGTCTTCCTCGGTCTCCGGACCGGCCTGGTGGTGGCCCCCCTGATCCCGATGACGATGCTGCTGACGTTTCTTTTAATGAACGCCTTCGGGGTCACCCTCCAGCAGGTGTCGATCGCCTCCCTGATCATCGCCCTGGGGATGCTGGTCGATAACGCCATCGTGATGAGCGAGGATATCATGGTCCGGCTCGAAAAAGGGGAGGAGCGCTTCGCCGCCGCCGTGGCGGCCGGGAAGGAGCTGGCTGTCCCGCTCCTGACATCGACCCTGACCACCTCCGCCGCTTTCCTGGCGATCTTTCTGGCCCGCTCGACCGTGGGTGAATACTGCCGGAGCCTCTTTATCGTGGTCACCATGGCCCTTCTCTCCTCCTGGGTTCTCGCCCTGACCATGATCCCCCTCTTCTGCTTCTGGTTCCTGAAGGTGAAAAAAGACAAGCCTCCCCAGGAGTTCCGGGGAAAGTTTTACCGCACCTACCGGTCCTTTCTCCACTGGATGCTCACCCATCGCGGCCTGAGCATCGTTATCCTGCTCCTGGTCTTTATCGGGGTGATGCAGCTCTTCGGCTTTATTCCCAAGATCTTTTTCCCGGCCGCCGTCCGGCCCCAGTTCGTGATCGACTTCTGGCTCCCCGAGGGCACCCATCTCCGGGAGACCTACCGGGAGATGCTCCCGGTGGAGGAATTCCTGGTGTCACGTCCCGAAGTTGATAATTTTTCGGTTTACGTGGGGGAGTCGAGCCCCCGGTTCTACCTGGCCCTTTCCCAGGAACAGAGCAATGAGAACTACGCGTTCTTCCTGGTCAACTGCCGCTCGCTCGAGGACATGGACCGGCTGATGGAAGATGTCTATCTTTTCATGGCCGAAAACTGCCCCAGCGTTAACCCGGTGGTGAAGAAGCTGGAGACCGGCGCCCCGGTCGGCGCTCCCATCCAGATCCGGCTCTCCGGGCGGGACATCAGCCCCCGAGGGATCAAGGAACTCTACCGGCTGGCGGATCAGGTCAAAGAGCTGCTCCGGGAGACGCCGGGGTCTCTCTCCATCCGGGATTCGTGGGGCTCCCCGATCAAGAAGCTCTATGTCCGGGTCGATCAGGCGCGGGCGCGCCGGGCCGGGCTGACCAGCCAGGACATCGCCGTTTCGCTGCAGACCCAGCTGGCTGGCTACCAGGCCACCGAGTACCGGGAGGCGGAAAAGATCATCCCGGTTGAACTGCGGTCGGTCCAGGCCAACCGGGTTGACCTGGGCAAGATCGAGGGGATGAACGTCTATTCCCTGAGCACCGGCCAGAGCGTCCCTCTCCGCCAGCTGGCGCGGCCCGAGTTTACGTCCGAGGTGGCCAAGATCGGTCGCCGCGACCGCAAGCGGGTGATGACCATCAAGTGCGATCTCGTCCCCGGGAGAACAGCCACCGAGGTCCTGGACGAAATCAAGCCCCGGCTCGCCGCCCTGACGAAGGCATGGCCCCCCGGCTACGAGGTCGAGTACGGCGGCGAGTTCGAGGAGAACGAGAAAGCCAACCAGTCGATCGTGGATCAGCTTCCGATCTCGGCCTTTATTATCCTGGTGCTCCTGGTCTGGCAGTTCAACTCCTTCCGCAAGACCCTGATTATCCTCATCACCATCCCGATGGGCCTGATCGGCGCCATCCTGGGCCTCTTTCTGACCGGGAGCGAGTTCGGCTTCATGTCGATGCTGGGGATGGTCGCCCTGGCCGGGATCGTGATCAATAACGCGATCGTGCTGATCGACAGGATCCAGCTGGAGATGGAGGAGGGGAAGTCCGGTCAGGATGCCATCGTCCTGGCCGCCCAGAAACGCTTTCGCCCGATCCTCCTGACCACGGTAACCACCCTCTGCGGCCTTCTTCCTCTCGCCCTCCAGGGCGGTCCCCTCTGGGAGTCGATGGCCTGGACGATCATCGGGGGGCTCCTCTTCGCCACCGTTCTGACGCTGGGATTTGTGCCGCTGCTCTATTCTCTTTTTTTCAAACTGAAGTTTGAAAAAAAGAAACAGTATGGACTTATTAAAAAATGATTTTGCTTAAAGAAAGCGGACGAAGCGGTTCTTCTCGTCCACCAGGATGCTCCGGGGCTTGATCGGGGTATCGCTCAGCTCGAAGCCCATGATGATGACCTGATCGCCTGTATCGATGAGATGGGCGGAGGCCCCGTTCATGCAGATAATCCCGGAACCCCGCTTGCCCCTGATCACGTAGGTCTCCACCCGGGCCCCGTTGGTGTTGTCGACTACCAGGACCTTCTCCCCGAGCAGGAAACCGGCCTTCTCGATCAGGTCCTCGTCGATGGTGACGGACCCGATGTAGTCAATGTCGGCATCGGTAACGGTGGCCCGGTGAATCTTGGATCGCAGAAACCATCTCATTTAAAATCAGTGCCTCCGGCGCTGATTTTAATGTATATTTTACAGCGCCGTCTGTTAAATCTGAGTTGATCAATAATCGGCAGTATAGTAAGAGCTGCTGCTGGCGTCAACCGTACAATGAACCTTGTCTGGCAGATCCTTATCTGGTTTATTGTGGCTGTTTTTTTCCTGGCCGGTTTGGCCGGGAGCATTATTCCCGGCATCCCCGGGCCGCCCCTGGTCTTTGCCGGCGCGCTTTTTTACGGCCTGGTGACCGATTTCCGCGAGGCGGGCTGGATAGTGCTTTCTGTCCTGGGTCTTCTCGCGGCTCTCTCCCAGATCCTGGATTATCTCGCCTCCGCCTACGGGGCGAAAAAGTTCGGCGGAAGTTCGTGGGGGATCTGGGGTTCGATCCTCGGCGGCCTGATCGGGTTCATCGTCTTCACCATTCCGGGGATGATTGCGGGGCTCTTCGCCGGCGCGGTTTTGATGGAGCTCTGGAAGGGGAAGAAAGAAACGGGGGCTGCCCTGAAAGTCGGCGGCGGAAGCTTGCTGGGTTTCCTGGGAGGCACCCTGATGAAGGCGATCGTCAGCCTCCTGATGATCGGCCTCTTCGCCGCCGCCCTCCTTTAAATGATTTTCGGTTTGACTAATGCACCGAAAATCATTAGTATCCGGCTCCCTCAAAGTTGAGGAGGGTTCTCTAACGGATCCTTAGTTCAGAATTATGATTGAGCGGTGGTGGGATTTTAAAAAGGAAAGAAGTGCAGTCAAAAGATATATTTACATTTACGCCGGAGGCGGAAATGTAAAAGGAGGATGTCAAAATGGGAAAACTGAAAGGCAAGGATTTAATCTGTACCCAGGAATGGTCGAAGGAAGACCTGGACCGGGTCTTTAACCTGGCTTTTGAGATGAAGCAGGACCGCTTCGGGGAGAAATATCTCGACATTCTCTTCCGGAAGCAGTTCTTCATGTTCTTCTTCAACCCGTCGGTCCGGACCCGGCAGTCTTTCGAGGCGGCGGCCACCGAACTCGGCGCCCATGCCCAGTTCCTGGAGCCGAAGGCGATGCGGCTCAAGACAGCCAAGTCGGCCGGGGAGACGATCGAGGACGCGGCCCAGGTCATGGACCGGTACGCTTTCGGGCTTGGCATCCGCATGCTGGAAGACAAGGTCTCCTATTACGGGGAAGGGGACGCCCTTATCCGGGAATACGCCAAATTCGCCCGGATGCCGGTGATCTCGATGGCCCACGACAAGTTTCACCCCTGCCAGGGGGTGGCCGACCTGATGGGCTGGATCGAGTGGCTGGCCGAGGACGGCAAGCTGCAGACCGGCTCCCTGGCCACGACCTTCCAGCCGGACGCGGTGATCGGCAAGAAGTTGCTGATCACCTGGTCCCAGGGCGCGCTTTGCCGGTCCCTCTGCTCGGTTCAGGAGGCGGCCCTGATCGGCAGCCGTTACGGGATGGACGTCACCATCGCCCACCCGGAAGGGTATGACCTCGATCCGGAAGTCATCAAGGCCGCCCGGGTCAACTGCGAGTCGAGGGGACAGGAGTTCGTCGTGACGAACGACCCCGAAGCAGGGTACGAGGTCGCCCACGTGGTCTATTCCCGGAACTGGATGAGCCCGCAGGCCTACCGGGACGGCGCGCTTCAGAAAGAGGAAGAGGTCGCCCGGGCCAAAACCTACACCGACTGGACCTGCACCGCCAAGCGGATGGCCCGGACCGACAACGGGATCTTCACCCACCCGATGCCGATCGACCGGGGCGCCGAGGTGGAGGACGCGGTGGCCAGCGGCCCTAACTCCTGCATCTACGACGTGGCCGAGAACCGGCTTCACGGCCAGAAGGCGATCATGGCCGCCGTCATGGGGGGGTTTCTGGATTAACAACGCCCCGGGAATAGAGATAGTACCGGGTATTGGTCATAATGAAATAACAATGTGGGTATGGAGTGTTGGAGTAATGGAAAGCCGGTTCCCCCCGGTATCCCACTACTCCAATACTCCAGTACTCCATTACTCCCCAACGCTTGCCCGGACCCCAACCAATAAAAAGTTGACTGAGGCGAGGGCAGTTCATCTCAGAAGGAGAACATAGATGAGAAAAGTTATCGTCATCGCCCTGGGCGGGAACGCCATCAAGCAGGCCGATGAAAAAGGCACCGCGGAAGAACAGCGCAAGAATGTCGCCACCACCTGCCGGCAGCTGGTCAGCATGCTGCAGTACGGCCATCGCCTGGTGATCACCCACGGGAACGGCCCCCAGGCCGGGAACCTCCTCATCCAGCAGGAGGCCGGCGTCAACGAAGTGCCGGCCCAGCCGCTGGACATCGTGGGGGCGATGACCCAGGGGCAGATCGGCTACATGTTCCAGCAGATTCTTCAGAACATGCTCTGGGAAGAGCGGCTTTCCCTCCCGGTGGTCTCGATCGTCAACCAGGTCCTGGTCAGCGAGGACGACCCCGATTACCAGGATCCCAGCAAGCCCGTCGGCCCGTTCTATACCAGGGAAGAGGCCGATCAGATCAAGGCCGAGCGTCCCGATTACATCATCAAGGAGGTCAAACCCGAGAACGTCGAGAAACGGTTCCGCCGGGTTGTCCCCTCTCCCGAGCCGCTCCGCAATATCGAGTACATCGGTATCCGCCGGATGGTCGATGCCGGGATCGTGGTCATCGCTTCCGGCGGTGGCGGGATTCCGGTGATCTTTGACCAGGACAAGAGCCTGAAGGGGACCGCCGCCGTCATCGACAAGGACAAGGCGGGCGAGGTCCTGGCCACCGTGGTCGGGGCGGATATTTTCATGGTCCTGACCGACGTCGATCACGCCAAGATCAATTTCGGCAAGCCGGATGAGAAGGACGTCGGGTGCATCACCTACTCGGAGATGAAGAAGCTTTACGACCAGGGGCACTTCAAGGCCGGGTCGATGGGGCCGAAAGTTTTGGCCTGCCTCCGGTTCATCGAGTGGGGCGGCCAGAGGGCCATCATCACCAGCCTCGACAAGGCGATCAGCGCCCTGATCGACCAGAGCGGGACCCGAATCGTCCCCGACCGGGTCCGCGGGTAAACCAGTTCGGAAGGAACAAGCGCCTCCGGTCAGCAGACGGGGGTGTTTTGTCGCCTTGCAGAAAGAAGCACGGAGTAATGGAGTACTGGAGGCCACGCTCCAATACTCCATCACTCCATTACTCCAACACTCCGGTTAACCGGATCCCGGCAGCATCAGGTTAGACTATGTAAGGATTATGTTCTGATGGATAAAATAGTTGGTCTGAAGTGTCTTTCCTGCGGATGCGAGGTTGTCTGCGAGGGGATGCAGTATCTCTGCGACAGGTGCGGCTGCAACTTCGACATGGTCTATGATTATGGGGAGATCAGGAAGGTGCTGACCCGCAGCTCCCTGGCCGGGGACAAGAACTTTTCCGTCTGGCGGTACTGGGATCTCCTCCCTCTCTCCGACCGCTCTCATATCATGCCGCTCCAGATCGGCTGGACCCCTCTCTATCGGGCATCCCGGCTGGAGAAAAAACTGGGCCTGAAGGCCCTCTACCTGAAAGACGACGGGAGGAATCCGAGCGCCTCCTTCAAGGATCGGGCCAGCTCGGTGGCGATCTGCAAAGCGCTCGAGCTGGGATTTGAGACCATCGCCGGCGCCTCGACCGGGAATGCCGCCTCCTCCACCGCCTGCCTCTGTGCCAGCCTGGGGATCAGCCCCGTCATCTTCGTTCCGGCTGCGGCCCCGGAGGCCAAGGTCGCCCAGCTTCTGGTTTTCGGAGCCACGGTTTACGCGGTGGAGGGGTCGTACGACGACGCTTTCGACCTCTGCTCGGAAGTCTGCCGCGAATACGGCTGGTTCAACCGGAACACCGGGTATAACCCCTATACCCGGGAAGGGAAGAAGACCGTTTCCTTCGAGATCTGCGAGCAGCTGGAATGGGAGGTCCCGGATACGGTTCTGGTGCCGGTCGGGGACGGGAATATCTTCACCGGAGTCTGGAAAGGGTTCAAGGATCTGAAGGGGGTCGGGCTGGTCGATCGTCTTCCCCGTCTGATCGCCGTCCAGTCCGACAAGAGTTCCGCGGTGGTCGACGCCGTCCTGGGAGATGGTGTCGTCAGGCCGGTCCAGGCTACGACAATCGCCGACAGCATTTCGGTCGACCTTCCCCGGGATGGCTCCGCCGCGGTCCGGGCGGTCCGGGAGTCGGGGGGGACGGGCGTCCTGGTCAGCGACGAAGATATCCTCCGGTCCATCCTGACGGTCGCCCGGGGAGCGGGTATCTTCGCCGAGCCGGCCGGGGCCACGGCCTACGCCGGCCTGGAGAAGCTGTGTGCCGAAGGAAAGATCGGTGATAATGAGACGGTGGTCTGCCTGGTGACCGGAAACGGCCTCAAGGACGTCAAGTCGGCGATCAAGGTGGCCGGGAAGCCGGTCTCGATCAGCCCCACCCTCGACGCCTTCCGCTCAGTTGCCGGGGAAGGAAAATAGATCCCGCTCTCATCTGTGGGAGAGGTTTTCAACCTCGATCGCGAACTGTGGGAGAGGTTTCCAACCTCGATGCGCCCCGATGCGGTTCCCGGCTATTTACTTTCCCGAAGGTACCTTTCTTTGATCCATTCCCGGATCATCGGTTGATAGCGCTTCCTTTTTTGCCTGGCCAGCTCTTTAATCCCGTCGATCAACTCGGGCTCCATCCTCAGCGTCACCATTTTTTTCTTCGGAATCCTGATTTCCACGTCTACCGGATTGTCGAAGTCAAAATAATCGGTGACATCCTGCTTATCCCAGAATTCGGACTCCTCCGGCAACGACCTGAACTTGGGCATAGTGTTCTTTTTCATCTTTGGTATCTTCTCTTTTCGGTGCCGCTCATCATCCGGGCGGTGATGACTCGAGCGACATGCTTTTTCTCCATGACAAAAATCACCGTTATATATTTCCCCGAAAAAGTTCGTCCCAGCGCGGCATATCGCCATCTTGATTTGATTTCTTTCTTGGAGCGGACTATCAATGGTCGATCTGTTTGATTAAGAAATACCTCGGTTATTTCATCAAAAGCCAAACCGTGTTTGGCGGCAATTTTTTCTTCCATTTCTCTGTTCGCGGGATAGACAGCGTCAATCCTCATGCCTTCAACGTACCATGGAATCAGCATATGTCAATACAAATGTATGTATGTTATGCCCACTGTGAGACTTCCGCCGATTTGAAATTATCCTGAAATTATCCTTTTAATATTCCCTGATTGCCCTATATCTGTTATATTCCTATCATCCTGGTTTCGCATAATATGGCTGTCCGTCATTAAAATCCGTCTGAAGGGGATCGTGTTATCAATCCCGGTACGATTTAGCATTTTTTAACTAACCCGATTTATGCCGGCCTGATACAGGCAGACATAAATCGGGTCAACACGGGAGGTGAAGAATGAAGCAAGTGTTGACAGTGGTGGTTATGCTGGCGGCAATGTGCTCAACGCTGACCGCCCTGGGCGCCGACTTCAACGGCGATGGGTACGACGATATCGCCGTTTTCCGGCCCTCGACCGGTCTCTGGGCGATCCGCGACCAGGGAAGGTACTACTTCGGGCAAGATGGTGATATCCCGGTGCCGGGGAAGTTCGTCAGCTCAAGCCATGACAGCATCGCCATCTTCCGGCCCACGGAAGGCCTCTGGGCGATCAACGGGGGCGCCCGGTATTACTTCGGCGGCGAGGCCGGCGACATCCCGATCGGAGCCTGCGCCAGCGGCGTCGGTGATAGCCTCTGGACCCAGAGTGGAAACAACATCTACTACGACGCGGGCTACGTCGGCATCGGAACCACCGAACCAAGATTTAACCTCGATATTTATCGGGATTCGTCCTATTGGTCGTACCTTCGTTTTACCAACACCACCACCGGAACCGCGGATGGAAACGGCGTCCTGGTCGGGATTGACCCCGATGAAGATTTCCGGATCCATTCTTACGAGGCAAACAACATCAAATTCTTCATCAACAACGATGAAAAAATGAGGATTCAGAACGACGGGGATGTCGGAATCGGCACCACGAACCCATACGAAAAACTCCACGTCCAGGACAGCTCGAGTGGTTGGTATGTGGCCATGTTTGAGAATATATCCGACAATAGTTCCGCAAAACTTTTAAGTTTAAGGATAAATAAGAATCACCCGGGCACGAGCAACGAATATATAGCATTTTACCAGGATACTGGTTCTATTGGCGCAATCACAGGCGACGGCGCCGGTGGGGTTTGTTTCACCGGAAGCAGCTGTGACTTTGCTGAGTACCTGCCCCGGCTGATGGCTGACGAGGACATCGGAGCAGGAGACCTGGTCGGTGTTCAGGGAGGCAAGATCACCAAAGATACCAGTGAGGTTGAACAGATTAAGATCGTCTCCACGGCCCCGATCGTCCTCGGTAATTCTCCCGGAAAGGAAAAAGAACATCTCTGCGAGAAAGTTGCCTTTATGGGGCAGGTACCGGCCAGAGTACGGGGAAAGGTACAGACCGGGGATTACATCGTTCCTTCGGGATTGAATGATGGTATAGGAATGGCCATTGCCCCCGACAAACTTACCTCCGACGATTGTGCTCAGATTGTGGGGAGTGCCTGGGAAGCTTCGAATGATGAGGGAGTAAAGCTGGTCAATATTTCAGTTGGACTGGGAGCCACAGCCAAAGCTTCTCAACAGCTGAGCCTCGCGAAAGACCGGAAGATCGACGACCTCACCGCCCGCCTGGAAGTGCTGGAGCGGATGGTGAAAGAAGGGAAGCAGTGACCTCCGGGAAGGGCTTATTTAACAAATAAGGTCAAGCCTGTTTTGTTAAATAAGGGGTGGTTTAATCTGTTTCGTACCCGGCTTTCCTGATCGCCCGGGCCAGGTCTTTCCGGTTGAGTCCTGCTCCCCGGACCCGGACCGTGCCCGTCCGGAGGTCGGGGGCGGCTTCCGTGACCCCCGCGACCGCCTCCAGGGCGTCCTTGACCGTCTTGACACAGTGGTGGCAGGTCATGCCCCGGACGCGGATGGTCTGCTCCGCCGCACCGGTCTCCGGCCGCCCGGTCGTTGCCGGTCGCTTTCGCAGAATCCGCCGTCCCAGCAGGAGGACGAGGATGACGGACAGGGCGGCCGCGCAGACAGTCTGCAGCAGGCTCCCGCCCGCGGCGTGATGGTGGGCCGCCTGTCCTCTGCTCCCGATCACCCAATCGAAGGTCAGCCCCAGCGCGATGCTCATCACCGCCACCGTCCCCAGGTAGATGGCGAGGACCCGTTTCCCCAGGACGCGATAGACGGCTCCCAGGGTGGCGATGTTGGTGGCCGGGCCAGCCATCAGGAAGACCAGTGCGGCCCCGGTCGGCATCCCGGCCGCGATCAGGGAGGCCGCGATCGGGACTGACCCGGTGGTGCAGACGTAGAGGGGGAGAGCGATCGCCAGAACGATCAGCATCCCTCCGATCCCCCCGGTCCAGGCCGAGCCGGAAAGATATCCCCCCGGAATCGTGATGGCGATGATGGCGGAGACCACCACCCCGAGGACGATCCAGATGTCGATTGATCCGAGCAGTTCAAAAATGCCGTAGCGGAGGACTTCCGCCGGCGTTTTAGAGACGCCGTCCCCGCGTGGTTGCGCGGCGGCGGCGGTTTTTTCTTCCCCCGCCTGCTTTCCGGTCAAGTTGACCAGTGTCCCCCCGATCATCCCGGTGACGAAGGCGGCCAGGACCTTGAAGAGAGCGAAGGGCCAGCCCAGGAACGTTGCCGAGACCAGGATCGAGTCCACGCCGGTCTGCGGGGTGCTGATCAGGAAACCGGTGGCCGCGCCCGGGGAGGCGCCTTCGTTTTTGAGCCCGATCGTGGTCGGGATGACTCCGCAGGAACAGAGCGGCATCGGGATGCCGAGCAGGACCGCCCGGAGCACGCTTCCGACGGTGCTCCGGCTCAGGTGCCGCGAGACCAGCCCGGGAGGAAGAAAGACGTGGAGGAGCCCCGCGATCAGTGTTCCCAGGAGGAGGGGAGGGGACAGCTCCAGCAACACCGCCCAGGCGGTGATGAAGAATTCGGCGATCATGGTTCGGAAGGCGACGCCCGCAGCTTGGATTTTTGATCAGTCGGATCCGTCCAATCCGTCCGACCCGATTGAATAAAATACCACTTTTCCCGCGCGGCCGCCATAACATGATTGTCAAAGACACCCGATCCGGCATATAATCAACTTCTTGCCAAACACAATGGAGGATTGCCGATGGAACTATTCGAAGCGATGAAACGCCGGCACAGTTACCGGGGACCGTTTAAGGACGATCCGGTGCCGAGGGAAGACCTGGAGCGGATCGTGGCGGCGGGGCTGCGGGCCCCCTCCGGGAAGAACGAGCAGACCACGTCCTTCGTGATCGTGGACGATCCGTCCCTGGTCAAGGAGATCGGCGGGATGCATCCGGGCAACCAGGCCCTCCAGCTGGCCCGGGCCCTGATCGCCTGTATCATTGACCGGCACCCGGAGGCGGTTTACGAAGGGCACTCCTTCCAGGTCGAGGACTGCGCGGCGGCGGTCGAGAACATGCTGCTGGCGATCACGGCGCTCGGCTACGGCTCGGTCTGGATCGATGGCTGGCTTCGCCTGGAAGGCCACGCGGAGAAGATCGGCGGGCTTCTGGGGGTCCCCGAAACCAGGGTGGTCCGGGTTCTCCTCCCGGTCGGCATCCCGGCGGAAGAGGGGCCCCGGAAGGAGAAGAAGGCTTTCAATGAGCGGGCCTGGTTTAATCGATACCGTGTGAATATCTGAGAAACCCGATAGACTCTGGCCACCAGGGCGCGAAAGGCACTAAGAAAAGATAAAAGGAGCAAAACGTGCATGCTGTTTATTTCCCGTAGTGCGTTGCCCCGCCCCTGGCGGAGCTAAACGGGGTTGTCTTAGCGGCCGAAGGGAGCTGATTTATAAAATTAAAAGCAAAACTGAACCGCCTGGTCATGAACATAATGACCAGCGGGACGTTTGATGAGTATCGCGATGATGTCGGCGTCTATCTGCGTTTCTTCCTCATCAACATGATCGCGATCCTCTCGGGAACGTTCCTGCTCGGTTACGGCATATTCGATATTTTCCAGGGGCAGGCATTGCTCGGGCTGACCACGGTCGGGGCGGGCATCCTGCTCCTGATCAACTTTGTCTTTCTCCGGGCGACCCGGAAATACCTGCTCGCCGGCTGGGTGGCCGCGCTTCTGATCGCCGGTTTCTTTGCCTTCCTGCTCAGCACCGGGGGAAGTGAAAACAGCGGACCTCTCTGGATCTATACCCTGCCGGGGGTGGCTTTCATCCTCCTCGGCGCGAAAGCCGGGACCTTCCTGATGCTCGCGTTTTACGCCTTTTCGGCCCTGGTGCTCCTGGTCCCAGAATCCCCCCTCCTCTTCACCTGGTATTCGCCGGCGTTTGTTCGCCGGTTTTTTTCTTCCCTCCTGACGGTCCAGATTCTGGCCTACCTCTTCGTACATATGCGGGTGCTTTCCCAGAAAATGACCGTTCAGAAAAACCGGGAACTGGAGGCGGCCATCGCGGATGCCCGCCGGGTCGAGAAGGCCCTGCGGGAGAGCGAAAAGCGTTTCCGGGACATCTCCTTCAGCATGGCGGACTGGATCTGGGAGATCAACCGGGAAGGTGTGTATACCTATGCCTCAAAATCGGTTAAGGGAATTCTGGGCTTCGAACCGGATGAACTGATGGGAAAGACGCCTTTTGATCTGATGGATCGGAAAGAATCGAAAAGGGTGGGTAAGATGTGCCTGAAGACCATGGCCGAGGGGCGTCCGATAGTCGATCTGGAGAACTGGAACCTGGCCAAGAGCGGACAGAAGGTCTGTCTCCTGACCAACGGGGTCCCGATCCTGGATCAGAACGGGGAAATAATCGGTTACCGGGGCGTGGATAAGGATATTACCGACCGCAAGCTGATGGAGGCGGAGTTTCTGAAGACCCAGAAACTCGAGTCGGTCGGTATTCTTGCCGGCGGGATCGCCCATGATTTCAACAACATTCTCACGGCTATCCTGGGGAACATCTCACTGGTCAAGATGGGAGTGAAACATGACAAGGAACTCATCCGGTCGCTCTCCGAGTCCGAGCATGCCTGCCAGCAGGCAAAGAACCTGACCCAGCAGCTTCTCACTTTCTCCCGGGGCGGCCTGCCGGTCAAAAAGACCATCGTGATTGCCAATCTGATCAGGGAAGCCGCCACGCTTGCCCTCAGGGGATCTTCTTCCCGCTGTGAGTTCGCTATCGCCGATGATCTCAAGCCGGTTGACGTGGACCCCGGACAGATGAACCAGGTGATCAATAACATCGTTCTGAATGCCGGGCAGGCCATGCCTGACGGGGGGGTGGTCAGGGTGCGCGCTGAAAATTTTCCGGTTGGCCGGGGCGTCGAACCGGCTCCGGGAGAGGGAGAGTATGTCCGGATAGAGATTCAGGATACGGGGACGGGAATTTCGCCGGAGATTGTTCATAAGGTGTTCGACCCCTATTTCAGCACGAAAAAAGCAGGCAGTGGTCTGGGGCTGGCGGTGGCATATTCCATTGTTAAAAATCATCAGGGGGTAATAACGGTTGATTCTGAAAAAGATTCCGGAACGACCTTCACGATATACCTCCCCGTTTCGTCTGAGCCCGGCGAGATGGAACGGGAGAAGGGCGGCGAGCTGATCTTCGGGCGCGGGCGTGTTCTTCTCATGGATGACGAGGAGGCGGTCCGGAACGTGACGGAGAAAATTATCCGCTACCTCGGCTACGAGATAGACTATGCCGATGACGGGCGGGTCGCCGTTGAGATGTATCGGAAGGCGAGAGAAGAAGGGAGCCCGTATGACCTGGTTATTCTGGATTTGACCGTTCCCGGGGGAATGGGCGGAAAGGAGACCGCCGAAAAAATCCTGGAGATCGATCGGGGCGCCCGACTGGTTATCGCCAGCGGTTATTCAAGTGACACGGCCGGCTTTTCCCGGCCGGCGGGGGGATATTACCGTGCTTTTCTCACCAAGCCGTACCGGATTAAGGAGATCAGCGAGGTGCTCGACCGGGTGGTGAAAAGCGAGTGATTATGGCCGGGAGGGAAAGCAGTCGGTGGGAAGCAACCCCGGTTGAATCAACCGGGATATGGAAGTCAGCGCGAGGTGCTAACTTACTGCTTCGGAATTTCAAAAAAAGAGAAATCAAGTAGTGTAGTATTGTCCTTTCGCTTCGCTGCTCTTCGGCAAGCTCAGGGTCTGCGACAGGACTTGTAGGATCAGAATGCCTTCGGCATTCTTTAGTAGTAATTGTAGGATCGCTTCCTGCCTGCTGACAGGCAGGCGCTTGCAGTTCGGCAAGCGTTGCCGCAGGCAAGGCGATACTACAATTACTACATCTGCCGCAAGTCCTGAACGGAGTGAAGGACGATCCTACATAAATTTGCGAGCGAAGCGAGCTAATTTATGCCGGATACATTACACTGGGGCATTCTTTCCACCGCCCGGATCAACCGGCGGATCATCCCTCCGCTCCGGCGGGCCTCCCGTTCCGAACCGGTGGCGGTGGCCGGCCGGGACCCGGACCGGACCCGCGACTTTGCGGCCAGATGGGGTATCGGCGAAGTTTTCCCGTCGTACCGGGAACTGCTCGCCTGTCCCGGCATCGACGCCGTCTACATCCCGCTTCCCAACAGCCTCCACTGCGAGTGGGTTGTCAGAACCGCCCGGGCCGGCAAGCATGTTCTCTGTGAAAAGCCGCTCAGCCTGACCGCGGCCGAGGCGGAGAAGATGGCGTCCGCGGCTCGGGAAAACGGCGTCGTTCTCCTGGAGGCGATGGCGTACCGGATGCACCCCCAGTTTCTCCGCCTGCAGTCGCTGATCGGAGAGGGGATGATCGGCCGGATCGGCCTGATCCGGGCCTGGTTCCGTTTCACCCTGCCCGCCGGGGAGAACTTCCGCTGGTCGAAGGAGATGGGAGGGGGCGTCCTTCGGGATGTCGGCTGCTATCCGGTCAACTTCTGCCGGGCGGTTGCCGGCTCCAGCCCGGAAACGGTTTACTGCCGCCAGCTGATCGGCCCGACCGGCGTCGATATCCTCTCCTCCGGCCAGCTGACCTTTCCGGGAGGCCTGATCGCGCAGATAGACTGCGCGTTCTCTCTCCCCTTCGGGGTTGGGGCGGAGGTCATCGGCGAGAAAGGCGTGCTCCGTCTCCCCAATCCCTGGCAGCCGGACATTGACGGCAAGTCGGGCGGCCTGATCCACATCGCCCCCGACGATACCGAGACCTCGATCCCTGTCCCGGCGGCCGATCCGTATCTTTGCGAGATCGAAGCGATGGAATCGGCGGTCCTGGACGGTGTTCCTCCCCTCTACACCGTCGAGGAAAGCCGGGAGAACGCCGCAGCGATAGCGGCGCTGTACCGTTCCGCCCGGTCCGGGCGGCCGGTGAATGTCACTACCCGGTCTATTTCACGGGGGATATAATATAAATGAGCCCGCCCCGATAAAATCGGGGCGGGCTCTTTTATTTCTGGTTGACTTTACCGGCAAAGTGAGTAAACTCCACCCCCCCTTAAATAGTAATGTAAAAAGGAGTGCAAGAAAATGACAGAGAAGAAGAAGAGGAAGAAAACCGCGATGCGGAAAACCGCGTCGGGGAAAAAGCCTGCCTCCAGAAAGGCCGGAAGGAAAAAGAAAACCGTTCTCAAAAAATCCGCGGCTCACAAGATAACCGTATCAGGAAAAAAGGCTGGCAAGAAGAAGTCCTCCCCCGGAAGAGGGCCATCCCCGGCCCGGGCGGTTGCCCCGAAAAAGAAAGCGGGTCGCAAAACCGCCGCCGGCAAGAAAGCCGCCTCGGTCCGCCCCCGAAAGGCGGTGAAGAAAACGGTCCGCCGCGCCACGCCGCGCCCTCCCGCTAAAATAGAGTGGGATGAGATCTATGAGATGGAGATCGTCACCCGGGCCCGGAGCTGGAACCGCGCCCGGGACGTGGGGACGATCCAGGGCGTCAACCGCCGGATGGCGTTCGGCGGCTATCTGGATGTCATCCGGGACGCCGACCGGGCATATGAAGGAACGATCTGGAAGATAGCGGGAGAGATTCTGGCAAGGCGGAACGCCGTCAGGATGGTGATCGTGGCCGGGCCGAGCTCTTCCGGGAAAACCACCACCACGCTCAAGCTCTGCGGGGCGCTGCGGGCGATGGGCGAGGAGCTCCAGGTTCTTCCGCTGGACAACTACTTCTGGAATCTGGAAGGCCAGCCCCAGGACGAGTTCGGCGATTACAACTTCGAATCACCGGTGGCCCTGGACATTCAGACCATCAACCGCAACCTCCGCGAACTGCTTGACGGCCGGGAAACTCTGATCCCGGTGTATGATTTCAAGGCCGGCCGGCGGCAGGAAGAGCCGATGAAGATGAAGCAGGAGCCGAACCAGCTCCTGGTCGTGGAAGGGCTTCACGCCTTCCATCGCCCGGTAACGGCTTCCATTCCGGCCGAGAGCCAGTTCCGGGTTTATGTCGAGACCATCTGTCAGCTTCAGGACCGGGATTATAATTTCGTCCCCTGGACGGACATCCGCCTTTTGAGAAGGATGGTCAGGGACAATGTCCACCGCAACTACACTCCCTTCAGGACGCTCGGCCACTGGCATTATGTCCGGGAGGCGGAGAAGGAATACATCGTGCCCTTCATCAGCCGGGCGGACGCGGTGGTGAACGGGTATCTGCCCTATGAACTCCCGGTCTACAAGAAATACCTCTATCAGCCCCTGAAGAAGGCGGTGGAGGAGTATTCGGAACAGCCCGGGAGGAAGGACGCCCTGCGGAGGGGAATCCGGTGCCTCGCTTACCTGGAGGAGATCGATGTATTGGATGATGAATCGGTCATCCCTCCCACCTCCCTTCTCCGGGAGTTTATCGGCGGGAGCGTCTACAAGTATTAATCAGGATATCTCGATGCATTAAATATTCAATTTCCGGCTGAACCGGAAATTGAGTGGGAGAAAAATGTAACGATGAAAACGATCACAGACCTGAAACTGCGGCTGAAGACCCCCAAGCAGCGTGAAGTCTTCGGCAGGGTTGTTCTTCAGCCGTCCCGCCTGGAGGGATACCGGCACCTGGCCCGGCTGCTGGCCGGGGAAGGCGATCCGCGGGCGGCGGAGGAGGTTCTCCGCCTGGCCCTCTCCCTTTCCCCGAAAGACCGCCTGGCCCGGGAGCAGCTGGCCGGGATTTACGAGGAGACGAAGCGTTCGAACCGGGCTGCGGAGATCTACCGGCAGCTGATTAAAGAGGGTGAGAGCTGGTCTTCCTATGTCCGCCTGGCGAGAATTCTCAGGAAGAAGGGCGATTTCGAGGGAGCCGTTGCCGTTTTCAAGAGCGTCCCCTACCGGCACCTGTTCCGGGAGCGGACCTATGCCCCCCTCTATGATCTGTTTTTCATGATGGGAGCGCACAAGCGGGGCATCCAGAGCGCCAAGGACGCTCTCCGCCGCTGCGGCCTTTCCCACCAGTGGGTCAAGAAGCTGGGACGCCTCTATATGAAGGACGGCAACAAGGCGGAAGGGATCAACTACTTGAAGCAGGCCCTCCGGCAGCATCCGGATGACCTGGACACGATCAAGCTGATCGGCCTGGCCAATCTCGACCTCGGCAATTACGGTGTGGCCCGGGAGTGGTTCAAAAAGATCCTCGCCAAGGACCCCGAATCCTACCAAGCCCACATCGAGCTGGCCGAGCTGGCGCTTCGCCTGGAGAAGCTCGATGAGGCGAAAAAATGGGTGGATGCGATCCGCCGGGTCCAGAAGAAGAAGGGCGAGCTCTGGGACTCCCGCTCCAAACTGGCACTGGCGGAGTATTGCCTGCGAAAAGAAGATTATCAAAAGGCGGTCGAACTGGCCGTCGACGGTTTAACCGAGACTCCTTTTTATTATCCGCTGGAGCTGGTGCACGCTCACGGTATTCTCGGCCAGGGATACCAGGCGCTGGATGATGAATTCAAGGCCGAAGTTCATTCCCGGATCGAGAAAGTTTTGCTGGAAAACCCGGACGTTTTCAACGCCTTCTTCGCGCTGGCCCGTCAGCTGAAGAAAGAGGGAAAACTGGCCGAAGCCAAGGAAGTCCTGGAGCAGCTGCTCATCACTTTCCCGGGGAATACCCTGACCCTCCTCAACCTGGCCGAGGCCCAGTTCCGGCGGGGGATGACCCAGAGCGCGGTCCAGCTCGCCCGGGCCGCCGCCGGCGGAGAGGGGGGAAGATTCATTCAGGATCAGGTCAAGGCGCTGAAGCTCCTCATCCAGATCAGCAAAGCGGGCGGGATGGAAGGCGCCGCCCGGGATTACGAACGCCGTTTGAAGAAGCTCGCCTCCTCCAGCAGTGCATAACCACGGCGAACCGGTCATCTGTTCTCGCCGCGGCGAGCCGACACCGGCCGAGAATCTCAACTGGATTTACTACGGTGAGCGGCTCTCCCGGCCGGCCGGCTCCCTCAGTTCCCTGTCGCCGGGATGGAGAGGCCGGATCGGTGTCGTCCTGACCATTCGGGCGGTGATGATATTCCTGATCTGGTTGTTATAAATGATCACGCACCTGAAACAGCTTCGTCTGGACCATCCCCAGATGCTGGCCGCGTGGCCGGGCATGGGCTACGTGGCTTCGAAAACGGTCTCCTACCTGGTGGAAACGCTGGGGGCGGACCGTTTCGCGTTTATCAATCCCGATAATTATTTCTCTCCCGCCAGCGTGATCGTTGAAGAGAGCGTGGCTC
>JAZDIV010000151.1:0-49675 GCA_043804695.1 PVC group bacterium
AAAGTTGTCGCACCAACTTCTAACTCCGGCAGGGGAACTGTCCCAGATTGATCAAAGGCGCGTGGAGATATGCCGGGCTCTGGCGTCCCGCCCGGCCCTTCTTCTTCTGGATGAGCCTTCCGCCGGAATGAACCCGGGAGAAACAGCAGAATTAATGGATGATATCCGTACGTTTCGAGCCGGGCGCCCCGATGTCAGTGTTGTTATTATTGAGCATGATATGACGGTTATCCGGGCCATTTCGGATCGAGTTGTGGCTTTGAATTATGGAAGGAAAATTATCGAAGGGAGCTATGCCGAAGTTTCCCGCGATCAGGAAGTAAAAGAAGCGTACATGGGAAAAGAGGACTGAAATGATGCTCAGCCTGGATGGAATTACCACGGTTTATGGTAAAAACCAGATGCTTCAGCAAGTATCTCTTCGGGTTAAAAAAGGAGACTGCGTCTGTCTTCTGGGCCCTAACGGCGCCGGGAAAACCACCTTGATAAAAGCAATTTTAGCTCTGGCCGAAGTCGTTGAAGGAACTATTCATTTCCTGGGCCGGAGGATAGATAGATTAAAAACCCACCAGATCATCAACCGCGGTATCTCGATTATCCCGGAGGGGAAGAGGATATTTTCCAAAATGACGGTGGTTGAGAACCTCCGGATGGGCGCGTTCAAGGAAAACGATAGGAGAACGATAAGAAGCAGAATGGATTATATATTCAGTCTGTTTCCCCGGCTGAAAGAAAGAAGCAAACAGATAGCCGGAACCTTAAGCGGCGGAGAGCAATCCATGCTGGGCATCGGCCGGGGTTTGATGGCAAGTCCGAAGCTGATGATATTTGATGAACCTTCTCTGGGACTGGCACCGGTTCTGGTGGAAGAAATTTTTCACATTATCAGGCAGATTAACGAATCGGGAGTGACCTGCTTTATGGTCGAGCAAAATGCTCACAAAACCCTTTCGGTGGCAAAATACGGCTACCTTCTTCAGGCCGGAAAAATCCTGGAAGAAGGAACTTCTCAGGAACTGAGAGAAAGTAGAATAATCAGAGAAGCATATTTTGCTTAAATTCCCACTTTCCTTTTAAATCCAATAACCTTACTCCCGGTGTGACCCTGGGTGCACTATTAAAGACAGTTAAATTGAAATTGGGAGGAATAATATGAAGAGGCTTGTTTATGCTTCAATCGGCTTGGCTAGTTTTATCTTTAATCCTGATTCAATAAGTTATGCATCTACTGCTGATAAACAACCGGAGGGGAATAAGGTTAAAACTGTAGTGACAAACTCCACTAAAACTGAAGACCCTGGAAAAAGAGTTTCAGTTAATCATGAATGGGGTTCGCTGAAGGAAGTTATTGTAGGTAGAGGAGATGATTTTGTTATACCGAGCTGGTCCGATCAGGTAGCGAAGCTGGAGGCACCACCGGAAACCAAGGAGTATATAAAAAAACACGGCGGTAAAAAATATTCTGAAGTTGATCCGGAGGGCTCAAAAGAAATTGTCGAGCAGATGAATGGGTTGGCCGGGCTTTTGGAAAGCCGTGGAATTATTGTGCATAGAAATAGGTTATATACACCTGAAGAGATGCAATATCTTTCCGATATCCAAAAAGGAGCCTCTTTAATTTTTATGCGAGATCCTGTGATAGTAATCGGAAACAATATTATAGAAACGGCTCTTCAGGCGCCGGTGAGAAGAAAAGAGAGGTTTTCCATCCGGGAGATCCTGCTGGATGCAGCTAAAGATGGCAACGCGAGATATATATCAATGCCGGTTGCCTCTCCGAGGTTTCCCAAGGAAGCTGAATATGATCCTTTCTTGGAAGGGGGAGATGTCTTACTCAATGGGTATGAAATTTATGCGGGGTATTCCGGGCGGGCGTCTAATCAAGCCGGTATCGAATGGCTCCAACAGTACCTGGGGCCAAAATACAAAGTTCACACAATTAAATTGAAGCCGCATGTCCTGCACCTGGACTGCGCAATGGCTCTTTTACGACCCGGACTTGGGATTATCTGCAAAGACCGGATCATCGGGGAATTACCCGAGTCGCTCAAGGACTTTGACTTTATAGAAGTGACAGAAGAAGAGGCTTCCAAGCTGGGAGCCAATGTGCTGGTCTTGGATGAGAAGACAGTCATTGTGGATAAACAGCTTACCAGAATCGGTAACGAGCTGAGTAAGAAAGGACAGGAAGTAATTGAGATCCCCTACGACGCCTTAGCTAATTGGGGGGGGTCTTTCCGTTGCTCTCACCACCCATTAAGGCGAGACAGCAAACTGGATTAATAAACCGGGGATTAGGGATCAGTTCGTGTATTTATGCAATTCTTGCTTCCACACGATCATGTGAAACTATAAATTTAAGGTCGGGGATAATAATATGTCTTCAGGGTCACCCCCCGATTAACAAGTTCATGATTTAATTATTCTTGAATTTAAATCCCGTGTATTCAACCTTCCGGGCAGGGAGGGTTTTTTTGTATACCCTGAAATAAAAAAATACACTCTTTATCCAGTGATTGTTCTTATTCTATTTTCTCTTCAATTAATCATGGCAAGACAACTTGATCTCATGTATCGCGGCATCTCCGCTTTTAATCGGATGGTTGTGATGCAGTAGGACTGAGAATTTATGATTTGTTTTAATAGTTAATCAATCGGATTAAAATCTAAATTTTCAAGCAATAGTCAGGGTTTGACCTTGGTTTTTGATGCGATGGGATAGAGACTTCAGCTGAAGGAGGATAGCATGAAGAAATTAGCATTGATTGTTTTGCTTACTCTATTATCCACGGTGGCAGGTGCGGCCGAGCTTAACCCGCCGGCGCAAAAAGCTTTTGATTCAGCCTATGAGCTTAAGAAGAAAGGCCAGTTTTATGATGCGATTAAATTCTATGAACTAGCAATTCGGCTTGCCCCGGAATTCCAGGGGATATGGATGGAGTTTGTTGGTTGCCTGAGAAAAGCAAATTACTTGCAGCGCGCGGCCCGCGCAGGCTGGCGCGCCCTCGAATTGGGACCGCCAACCGCTGACATTTGGGGCAATCTTGGAAATGTTTTCGACCAGGCGAGAGAATGGGATGCGGCAATGGCCGCTTTCAAAAAAGCGGAAGCCCTCTCCGATGACAAACGCTGGATCGCTCAGAAATTTCTGAATCTGGGATACGGGGAAATGGTCAGCGGTCACGAGGGCCTTGCATTGAAGACATTTCAGTATGCCTTAAAAGTAGATCCGTCTCACGGGCTGGCAATGGTTGATTGCGGAGTAGCGAAGGCATCTCTGGGAAACATTGAAGAGGGGGTCAAAGAAATTAAAAAAGGCATAGCCCAGATCAGGAAGGAACATAACAACAAACCCGGGCAATACGGAGGCATTAAATACGCGCAGACCGCGTTAGATATTGTTGAAAAAGATGGGAAGATCAAACCGTCCGTGGATTTTAGAAAGGAGCCTTTTCAGAGATTGCCGGAACGATTTCTTGCCCAACCACCTAAAGGCTCTGCGCTCTCCCTCAAGATTGATGATAAAGTAGAAAGATCGTATCAGATCAGCCCTCAAGGTATTTTGACGATTACTACACCTGAATCATGGCGCGAGCGGATCGTGGAAAAGACTTATCCTGTCACAGAGTTTAAAAGTTCAGCAACCGTTTATTCTCCGGATAATGGGGAGCGGTTCGAGTTTCTTCTAACTCCCTATCCGACAACTAAAAAGATATCCGAAGTTGAATCTATAGTTAAAAAAATCGGGCAACAACGCCTAAAAACTTCCGTTGAGAAAAAGCTGGATTTGATACAGGTCAAATCGCCTTCCGCTAATGGATATGTATATATATTAACTGACAAGAAACTTGTTGGAAACAAACTCAAAGAAGGTGAATATCTACATGCGATTCAGGGAGTTATCAAATCCGGCAATAGCTGGTCCTATATCACGGTTCTCACTGATAACAGAGCGGAAAAATTCGTCGAAGAGATGCTCACTATCATGAAGAGCATTTCTTACCGCGAATAATTAAAAGGAATCAGAAAAAATCAGGGGTAAACCCCAAATACTAAGTCTATGATATAGCTGTTTGCGAATTCAAGTTTCACGTACTCAACCTCCCGGAGAGGGAGGTTTTTTCTTGTGTACCTGGCTCTTAACCGATAAACTCCTTATCCATAATGGTTCTCAGTTTCTATATTCATTAATCAATTGTGATAGGAACCATCAACCCCTAATACCGCCGCATCTTAACCCTGAAGCTGAGGTAAAATCCAGTCGGTAGTCGAGGTTTGATCCCGTGCCTTTCCCCTTCGCCTTGAAGACCAGGAGTGGTAATATGGACAAGTTCGGGGATGACCCCCAATAAGTCGCCGCTGGAGAAGAATAATATCCATCTTGCTCAAACGCCTGCTGGTACTGCTTTTGATACCCGCCGCGCTGGTTCTTCTCGTAACCCCTCTCCCCACCCACAGCAGCGCCTACGTGGAACAGGACTTTGTGTTCGTCATCGCCTCCCCGAGATCGGCCAAAACGAAGTTTGACAATGAGCTTCCGCGGATAACCCGGGAAGAGCTGCAGCCGTACCCGCATATTCTCCGGGCGGTTGAGGACCGAGGGGCGGAATTTGCGAGTTTTCGGGTTTCCGACGAGGAAGATGGTAATTCACTGGGACTGGAGGAGCTCGGCAAGACGCTCTCGGAGATGGAAGGGGTCTCCCCGGAGGACGCGGAACGGCACCGGAAGACCGTTGCCAAGAGCAAAGAGATGTTTCGCCGGGCGGAAGAAGAATCCCGGAAGGTTCAGCGGACGCTCCTGGCCGCCCGGCAGGAAAGCTGGGAGCATGCACCCACCGATATTCCGGTCGGGGAGTGGCAACAGATGGTGAGTGATCTTCTCGATTCCGGGGAGAGAGAAGCTTCGTTTCTCTTCGACGGATCTCTCTATCAGGGATTCGTGAGATATGACAGCGCTTGTATAAATCAGCCGATTCCGGGTCTCGAGATCGGGCAGAGAATAGCGGGTGGTGTCTTTCTCCTCATCGGCATATTGCTGATTACAGGCCTGTACAGAGAGAAGACGGGCATCATGATAGCGAAACGCTGGGGGATCGTCCTCTGGGATGTCATCTCTATCTGTGTCAGCGGATTTTTTCTCTACGGTGTCATCGACCTTGCCCTGGTGAAGGTATTCGGCACGCCGACGGCTACCGAGGAGTTTCTCCAGTTCATGGGGGTCTTCTGGGTGGTCTTCGCCATTCCCGTCCTCGCTTTTCTCATTTCAGCGACCGCCGCTCAGGCGGTCGAGATTGACGGGAAAGGCATCAGGCTGGACGGGCTGTTTACAGAGAGGTTTATCCCCTGGGAAGAGCTCCGAGGAATCGAGGTTACCGAACTGCGATCGGTGAAGCGGGCGGGGGGCTTTACCGCTCCGAAGCGGCTGATGAAGATCATGTGGCTGACGGGCGATTCTTCGTCCATCACCCTGATGGAGCCGCCGCTCAAATCCACCAAGCAGCGTATCTTCGAAGCCCTGACAGCCCACGCACCGGCAGAGTGGAAAGGAACTATCGAAGAAGAGGGGAAGACCTGGCGGGCATTTTTCTAACATCGGGAGCTGAGAATATGAAATCGAAGAGTGCTCAAACAATCTAAATGGAGTAGATTATATCCGGGCAAGTAAAGTTCAGGCGGAAACCCAATAAAAAGGAGGAAAGGATGAAGAAGATAATGGCGGTGATAATCTTAAGCAGTCTCATTGTGGGAGTTTCGTCAGTGTCGGCGGAAGATATCGTTCTCTGGGGGAAGCAGACCAGGGGATGGGGCGCCACCAACGCCAAGACTGAAAGCAAGGCTATCACGCTGGAAAGGCAGCCACGATCGTCAAAGTCGAGGGAACTGCCAAGAGATACTGCATCTGGTCCGGCGGCCGATCGGTCCTCTGCGGCGGCAAGGGAAGAGAAAGCATAATTGGAAAGACCCTTTCTCCCGGGCAGTACACAGTCCTTCCCGGTCTGAATGACCAGAGTGCGGCGGAAGTGAGGATATATCTCCAGGAGAACTAATATCCCGCCGGCAGGGGCAAGAGAAGCAGGTAGATTCAAGGAGGAGAAATTTGAGTTTAACCCATGGTCTTTCCAGAATTGTTTGTGTTTTTTTTGCGGCGGGATTGTCGATTATGGCCGGGGAAGGAGCCCGGGGCCAATCTGCGCCGGCAACTCCCCAGGCGGCGCTCGCCCTGGAATCGGTCCGCCTCGACCCCCTCTTCCCCAGCACTTCCGATCTGCCGACCTTCGGTAAGCTCAAGTGGCGGCGCTTGAAGAAAAATCTCGGCACCGACGTTGTGCAGAAGGAGAGCCGCGCGGTCTCGTCCGGAATGTACTACGTCAGCTATATCAAACTTGGCGATCGGCTTGAGGACGGAAAAAAAAATTTGGAGTATACAAGGGATTATCTCCAGAGATTACCTAGAGAATATGAAGCTAAACTGGCGAGCGAGCGCGATGAACTGGCCCGGGCACTGGACGGGGCTCAGGCCTACGCCAGTAAAAAACATAAGCAGAAGAGATACCTGGACATGGCCGAGGCGGCCCAGAAGATAATAGACTACACAATAAAAGACTATCCCGACCTGCTGGCGTCGGCGAAAGAGCAGTTGGAGAATGCCGAAGAACGCCTGGCCAAGATGGAGAAAGAGACTCCCGAGGACCGCCTCTGGAATGATCTGATGGAATCATCCATCTTTAACGTGATCAGCGGGATCAGATACATGGAAGACCCTGATGAATGGCTGCGGGCGATCGAGGGATATGATCCCCTGTTCAAGAATGCAGATTCTGCCGGCGTGGGGGAGTATTCGATTCTATCCCCCACAAAACAATTCTACGACGTGCGCTTCAAACGAGGACATTACATAGTCTCCCTGATGGTAACCGGGGGGATCGGGGGGATAAACAACGATGAGATCGACGTCGGCAGCCATGAGGCCGGCAAGGCTATCGCGCTGGCTTTCGACCGGGCGCTAAGCGGAGACGTTCCGGGTATCTCGCTGGAGAAAAATCCGGTCACGAAGCAGCCTTTTCTCGGTCTGGTGGCCGACGGCACCAATACGCTGGCAATCTCTATCTTTCTGCCCGAGGCCGACGGCAGCGTTAAAGTAAAACAGCCTCAACTGGGGTCCCTGAAACAGAAAGCAAATAATAAGTGGGAGACCGTTAAATCGGGGGATATTCCCCTCCAGGGGCCGGGAAAGGCCGCTCTCCGCTATCACCCGCCGGAATACATAAAAAAATCGGATCTGAAAAAGCAGATCCCTATCCATCCCAAAGGTGAACCGGATACCTGGTATGCCGAGGAGATGCTGAGCTTCCGTTACACGACCAAGGAGGGAAAAGAGGAAAAGGTCGATCTGCCCATCCGTATCTTCCGCCCACCCGTGGTGCTGGTCCACGGCTTTACCGGCGGTCTCGACACTTGGGAAAAACTCGATGCCGATCTGACTGACCTACTGTGGGACACCCAACGGAATGAATACTATTTTGGGGAACAGGGCGTTTCCGACCAGGCGGTACTGCTGCGCTCTAATATCCAGAACAGCAAACTGCATTATCGGAAGAAGAACGTCAAGATTCAGAAGGTTGACATCGTGGTCCACAGCATGGGGGGACTGATCAGCCGTTACTATATTTCACTCTCGGGCAAGTACGAAGATGATGTCCGGAAGTTGATAATGGTGGCGACACCCAACCACGGGGCCAGCCTGACAGAAAAGTACATCGGCAATGCCGCTTCGCTGTTCAGCGGTCTCGCCCATTCCAAGGCTGGCAACGACCTTCACGAAAACAGCGATGTCATTACCCAGCTGAATCTGCTGGAGTCAACCGGCGGCCATCTCCACAAGGACGTACAGTACGCCGTGCTCTACGGCAGGAGGCATAATTACTGGATCTGGGGAGTCTGGAGCCGGGACAGCTATTATCCCAACGATGGCGTTGTGTCGGTGGACTCCGCGCTTCTCAACGGCGTTGTAGCCTATCGCTTCGACGGATGCCTCCATACCGGCGGCGGCCTCAAATCCATATATCCCCGCGACACCGGCATCTGCGAATATGGACCGGTATTCGACAAGGTCAAAACACTGCTGCTGAGCAACATCCCCCAGTTGGACCTAGCCCACAGCGACGCGGTCATCAAAGAGGTCTCGGGCGACGTACAGTGCCTCACGCTTTCCTGGCAGCCGGCCAAGCCGGGCACGAGCATCTGCCGGAAAGGTGTAAAGACGGGTCCCGACAGCACCGCTCAGATCAATTTCACTCAACAGGGGGTCCCGTTTGCCCGGCTCTATCTGAAACCTGATACGGAAGTACGGATCTTCAGCGCGTCTTACCGGTACGTTCGTATTTACATCTACACGGGACGGGCCCGGTTTTCTTCGGTCCTGGGAAAAAAGAGCGACGTGGAGATTGTGGCCGGGAAAGGCTCGCATGAACTGAAGTTCTACCCGATGGCCAAGATTATTCACCTCGAGACCGATTTCGATGTCGGCGTGATAGACGGTGACGTCCAGGTATATTCCCGGGAGGGAAGAGTGGCGGTGGAGTACTGGGATAAGGAAGGCCGGCCGCAGGGGAAAGTTCTGTCCGGAGGCGAGGGCGTGTCTCTGATCGGCGGAACTGAATTGGTGGATACGGACGGACCAGCGGACGAGGCGTCCGGGCCGGGGAAAGAGATAGATATCCGGGAATCCGCCACCCCCCCGGCGAGGGAGGAGCCGTCCGGCAGCCGGACCAAGGCGATTGAGCTGATCATCTCGGATACTCCCCTAACCGCGCGGGGGGACGGAGACAACATCTATGGGACGACCGCCGCTCTCTATGGGAGATGCTCCTGGCAAGGCCCGGCCCCGGGAACCATCTTGGACGTGCGGGTATTCCGCAAAAACTCACCGAAAGCCGTCCTGACGATGCCGCTGCTGATCCCGCCCGGAGACAGCATATTGGATTTCAGTATCCCCGCCCGCCCGACGGGATGGGATGAAGGTCTGTACTCCGTCCGGATATTGAGCGGAGAACAGCTTCTGGCGGAAGAGTCATTTGAGATAAAAACTTACAGCAACTGAGGAGTTAAAGATGAAAAAGCGATATCCGGCTTTCATATTTGCGGTTCTGGTCGTGAGCGCGGGCTGTTCTTCATCATCAGAGTTCAAGCAGGTGCAGTACGAGCGGGACGTCCTGGACGGTGAAGTGACCGTCCTGCGCGACCGGGTGAAGGAGTTAACCTCCGACCAGAGCGATCTGCTGAAAGACCTGGACCTGATGAAGGCCGGAAAAGCCTCCGTCGAAGAGGAGAGAGACAGCCAGTCTCTGCAGAACCGGAATATCCGTCACGCGGTCAGAGAATTTATCCGGCAGCAGCTGCAAGCTCTCCGGGAACTGTCTCTCCAGCGCGGACTGATGGATACCGTCGGAAGTGAGATCATCACCCGCAAACAGAACGACCGGGAATCCCGGCTTATTGCTGATTTCCAGCATCCCGTGCCCTCCCAGGCAACCCTGCTCGGCATCGGGTTCAACGCCGGGGGGGAGACCCGCCTGTCGCCCTGCCTGCTGCGTCCATCCGGGGAACAACTGACGGTCATCTGGCGGGGAAAGGAACTTCACGCCGAGAAAGCCGGCACTTATTACTCCCTGTTTGATGTTCCTGTGATCGCCCAAAAAGGCGACTTGATCGGAATTGCCAGTCCCGCAGGACTGGACATTACTTATGACCCGGGCGTGGGCGATGGACGGATACTTGATATTATCGCCGCGCCGGGCGAATCACTTCCTGCAGGGGACTTTAAAGACAAAAGGAAACGCGCCTATTCATTCAATATGTATGGAATTATAGAATAGCTGTAAATCGGGGTCAAATCTTTACTTTTGACAATAGGAATTTATGCGAATCAGGGTCTAACCCCAATTATTGAGTTCATGATTTGATTATTCTTGAATTTAAATCCCGTGTATTAAACCTTCCGGGCAGGGAGGGGTTTTTTATATACCCTGAAATAAAAAGATACACTCTTTATCCAGTGATTGTTCTTATCCTCTAATTTAATTTCCATGAATAATCCGGGTTAAAGGCTCCTCAAATGTGTCAGCGGTCACTTAAAATGGGCCATTAAAGAACGGTTCACTTTGAGATGGTTAATAATCAAGTTGCTCATGGCAAGGAGGTTGGGGATATGAAAGCTGATGAAAAGACGAGGGAGGAGGTTCTTGCGGTCCTGGACAGGTTGAACGAGGGGTACGCCGCGGGCGATCTGGAAGGGATGGCGGCTCTGTATACCACCGATCCCGACCTGGTAGCCATCGGGACGGGTAAGGACGAGAAGTTTCTCGGGCTGGAGGCCGTCCGGGAGGGTCTTGAGCGGGACTTCGCCCAATCGGAGAGCGTTGCGATTGAGGTTGACTGGTCCTCGGTCTCGGCGCGGGGGGACGTGGCGTGGCTGGCGGCGGAGACGACGGCCCGGGTAAAGGCCGCCGGGGGAGAGATGACCATCCCCGCCCGCCTCACCATGGTGCTTGAGAAGAGGGACGGCCGTTGGCTCATTGCGCAGTTCCACCTTTCGATGGCGATGCCCGAGCAGGCCGCAGGAGAATCATTCCCGGGTTAGGCTCTAAAAGTTTCGGCGCACAAGATACTCCGGCGGACAGGCTGTCCTAGCGGCCGGGGGGCTGGGATTTTTTAGGGGGGCAGCCGCCAAGGCCCTAAAGTCAAGAGTAAGGATTTGCCCCCCACTCTCTTTATTTTAAGAAATCGAAGTAGACCGCGACTAAAAGGGCCACCGCCGACAGGCCGAAGATGAAGAAAAAATTGATCCGTTCTTTCCGGGAGCTCAAGGCGCAGAAGATGGCGCCGACCGCGTCGTAGTCGTCGTCCGACAGCCCGCTCCGGCGGGCAAACTTCTCCACCAGGCCCCTCTCCTCGATGATCCGGGAGCGGGCCTGGTTTACCCTGAACTTGTAGACGAAGAAGAGGAAGAACCCCGCCACCCCCACGTACCACGCGGCCTTTCCGTAGACGGGGTTGACACTGATCAACACCGTGACCACCCTGAGCGCGATCGTGGCGATCAGCCCGATGATGAAAAAGATCCAGGACGACGCGCTGTCCCGGCACCTCCGGTACTCGACACAGTGTGCGCACCTTGATGTATCTTTCCTCATGAAAACGGCTCCCCGTCCCCGGGACCGACACAGAAATAGTAGCAGGAAAGGGGTCGGGAGTCCAGGCATTTCCCCGGGCCGGTAATTTTGGGGTCGGATCACAATAACTTCTTGCCTGCCAAATGCTTAAGTGTAAAATAGGACGGGACGTAAATAAGGCGTGAAGGGTTGAAATATCCGTATCTTCCTGAATAAGAATGGATATTGCGGTCCGACCCCGGAAATCAAAAGTCGAAGACGGCCCGCGCTTTTCGGCGCTCCCGGGAGTTGTTAGAAATAAACCCCCAGTCCGAGGCGGAACTGCAGGTGGTCCAGTTCCCAGTCCTCTTTGTCGACCGTCACAAAACCCTGGTTGGGGATAAACGTTTCATACACCAGTTCCGGAGAGAGCATGTTATAGCGGAATTCCGGCCGGAGTATCAAATACTCGGTCAGACTGATCTCGGCGCCCAGGCAGGCAAAATAAATCATGCTGTCTTTCAGCGTGGTAAAATACCCGGTCGAGCCCCCCGAGTATTTGTTGTAGCTGTAGCCGATCCCCAGGCCGGCGTAGAGGAAGACGGGCTCAAAGGTCGGCCCCGCCCGTACGGCCACGGTGACGGGGAGGAGTTCGATGTCATCCGACTCCGTGTCCTTGATATCCGGATTGAGGTAATCAACGCCCAGGTCCACCTTGAGATACGGGGTCACGGCACAGACGAGCGCCAGGCCGCCGCCGAAGGCATCTTCGGGCTTGAGTTCACCCGGTTTCAGATCGCCGCTGAACTCAAAGGCGTACAGCCCGCTGGCCGTGATACCGAATGTCTGGGTAAACGCCGGGCCGGCGATGCCGGCCATGACGAACATGCCCAGGCTCCAGAGAACCAGTCTTTTCATCTCCCTGCCTCCTTTTGGTTTTTTCGGGTCGGTTTTTTCGGGTCGGACCACATTAATTTGTTCCGGCACAAATAGATGCGTATATTTTAACCTTCATGTGGGGTCTTACAAGCTATTTTCAGCCCTGAAAATCGCCGGTAAAGAAGGACGTCACATCGAAAAAGAGGCCTAAAATCATCACCCATCTTCTAACCCGATTTATTCATAAATCTGGTTAACCGGATGGCCCCAGTTTCTCTTCCAGAAGGCGGCGCAACTGTTTGGGGTCGGCCGTGCCGCCCGACGCTTTCATCGCCCGGCCAACCAAAAACCCGAGAGCCGGTTTCTTGCCGATATGGTAATCCTGAACCGCGTCCGGATTATCCGCGATCACTGCGTCCGCGACCGCCTCGAGCGTTTCCCGGTCGGATACCTGTGCCAGCCCTTCCTCAGCCACGATCGCGGCCGGTTCGAGGTCGCTTTCAAAGAGACAGGCCAGCACTTCCTTCCCCGCGCTGGAGCTGATCTCCCGCCGTTCGACCAGGAGCAAAAGCGCGGCCAGCCGGACGGGGGTTACCCGGGTCGAGGCGAGGGACTCGCCCCGTTCCCGGAGGATGGGGAGAAGCCGACCGGTTATCCAGTCGACCGCGGCCCGCGGCGGCGCCCCGGCGGCCACCACGGCTTCGTAGTAATCGGCCAGCTCGCGCTCCGAGCTCATCAGGGCGGATTCCTCCGGGGTCAGGCCGTGCCGCTCCTCGAAGGCCTTCCTCCGGGCGCCCGGCATCCCAGGAAGGCGGCTCCGGAGCCCCTCCAGAAACTCCGGGGAGACCATGATCACGGGAACGGAGGGGTCCGGGATGCAGGGCCCGGCGAACTTGCCCCGCATCGGGGTGGTGACATTCCTCTCCGGGTCCCAGAGGCGGGTGTGCAGGGTCACCTGTTTCCCCCGGCCGACCAGTTCCGTCTGGCGGGCGATTTCGTGGGCGATGGCGTTCCCCACGTGCCGGATCGAGTTCATGTTCTTGACCTCGACCTTGGTGGCGAGACCGGTCGATCCTTCCGGGCGGATGGAGATGTTGGCGTCGGCCCTCATGGTCCCTTCGTCCATGCTGCACTCGGCCGTCCCCGCGTAGCGCAGGCACCCCCGCAGCATCCGCAGGAACTCCATGGCGTCATGGGGAGAACGCAGGTCGGGCTCGGTGACGATCTCCACCAGCGGGGCTCCCGCCCGGTTGAAGTCGACCAGGCTGAAACGCCGCCGCCCCTCGGTCTCGTGGAGAAGTCGGGCGACGTCCTCCTCCATGTGCGTCTCCCGGATGCGAAGGCGTTTCCAGCCGCCGTCTTCGGCGGGGATGTCCAGCCAGCCGTTCCTCCCCAGCGGCTGGTGGAACTGGGAGAGCTGGAAACCCCGGGGGAGGTCGGGGTAGTAGTACACTTTCTGGTCGAAGGCGCTCTCGGGCTGGACCTCACAGTTCAGGGCCAGGCAGGAGAGGACCGCCTTCTCGAGAGATTCCCGGCCGAATTGCTTCAGCGTGCCGGGGATACCGAGGCAGATCGGGCAGATGTTGCTGTTAGGAGGGTCGCCCGGCGCATTCCGGCAATCACAGAACATCTTCGTGGCGCAGTTCAGCTGGACGTGGATCTCCAATCCGATGACCGCTTCGTAGTTCATCCCGTCCCCCCGCCGCCGGGTTTGACGGGGCCGGGCGCCCCGCCGCGGGAATCCGCGATCCGCCCGGCGAACTCCAGAAGCCGCGCGTCGGAGAGGTGCGGTCCGACCACCTGCAGGCCCAGGTCCGTTCCGCCGCTCACCGCGAAGCCGGGGAGGCTAACCGCCGGAGACCCGGTTACGTTGGCCGGAAGCGTGAACGCGAAGGCCTGGTAGGTCCCGGCGACGGTCTTCTCTTCCCCCACCTCCCGTCCGTGACGCCGGGTGGGGAGGAGAAGGAAGTCCACCTCGCCGAATATTTTCTCTGTTTCCTCGACCAGCCGCCGCCTGATCCGGCAGGCGTTCTCGAAGGCCGCGTAGTCCCTGAACTGGAAGTAGGCCCCCTGGAAGAGGTAGGATTTTAACAGGGTGCCGAAGGCTTCCCCGCGGGTTTTGATATACATCTCGTTCCAGTTCCCGCAGTCTTTCGCCCGGTACCCGAAACGGACGCCGTCATAATTTCCGGCGCTGGAAGAAGCCTCGACCGAGCCGATTATTTGATGCGCCAGCGGGAAGATGTCGAAATCGGGGAGAGTTACTTCCCGGACGGTGTAACCTCTTTTTTCGAGGATCGCGACGGCCTGGCGCAGGGCCTCGGTTTCTTCGGGGAGCAGAGCGGCCAGGCACTCGCGGATCACACCCAGCGTGGCCGGCCGCCCGCCGGGCGGCCCGTCCCGACGGAAGTCGGGCAGCCCCCGCCGGAGCATCGAGAAATCCTCCTCGTCAACGGTTGCCAGCACCGCGGCTATCTTCCGGATCGGGGAGATGTCGCGCGCCGCCACCCCGGGGCATTCCATGGAAGGGACGAGGCCGATGACCCCGGCCCGGGAGAAGATCCCGTAGCTCGGCTTGTAGCCCGTGACCGCGGCCCCGGTGGCCGCGACCCGGATTTCACCCAGGGTGTCGAGGCCGAGCGCCGCGGTGCAGCGGGTTCCCTCCAGGGTCGCCGCCGTCGTGTCCCCGGCCAGCCCGAAGCCCATCTCGCTGATTCGGGGGGCGCCGGGGAAGGCGGCTCCCGCCTCCCGGAGCAGGCGGACGGCGGTCGAGTCTTCCGGTGCCGTGAAGCCTTTCAGCGCCCGGGAGACAGCCCCGGCCGGCCGGCCGCGGACTGAGAAATTGGGGGAGATAAGCACGGAGACCCCGGCCAACTCTCCCCGGCCGTCCGCGGCCGGCCGGCGGTTCAGGGATAAAAGCGGTTTCTTCTTTGTCTTCATTCCAGTATGGCGGGGACCTTGAAATAGCCGTTTTTAGCGGAGGGAGCGCCCTTTAAAAGCGAGCCGTCCCGGGCCAGGGGATGGACCCGAGGGTCCCTTCCCGTCCGTTCGCGCCCTCCGGCTTTAATCGGGGAGTAGAGCGGTTCTTCTTCGCCGGCCCGCTCCCCGGCCCGTTCCGCCGCGTCTTTCGCTTCCCCGACGGCGGCTTCCAGGGCGGATCTTTCCCCCTCCCGGATCCCGATCCGGGAGACCCAGGAGAGCGACGAGACAAGGTCGATATCTTCGGGGGCCGGGACGGCGCTCCGCTCGCCCGCGTCCGCGAGGTTCAGTTCCCGGAGCTGTTCCCGGTCCACGGGGGAGGGGGCGCCGGTCAGGGGACAGGCGGCGGCCCGGTTTTTCGGGAAGGCGATCACCTCCCGGATGCTCGGCGCTCCCAGGATCATCGCCGTTACCCGGTCAAGCCCCAGAGCTATCCCCCCGTGCGGCGGCGCACCGTATTTCAGGGCGTCGAGGAAGAAGCCGAACCTCTCCCGCGCCACCGTGTCCTCCAGGCCGAGAGCCCGGAATATCCGGGCCTGGAGATCGGCGCTGTTAATGCGGATGCTGCCGCCGCCGAGTTCCTCGCCGTTCACGACGAGATCGTAAGCCCGGGACCGCAGAGAGAGCAGATCTTCTCGATCTCCGGGGTCGAAGTCGTCCCGGTCCGGGGCGGTAAAGGGGTGGTGCCGGGAGGTCAGTCCGTCTTCGGCAGCTTCAAAGAGCGGAAAATCCGTGATCCAGACCGGCCGGTATTCGCCTTCCGGTATCAGTCCCAGCCGATTGCCCAGATGGAGGCGGAGCCGGCCCAGGGCGTCAGTCACGATCTGTGGGTTCTGGTCGGCGATCATCAGGATCACGTCGCCGTCCCCGGCGCCGAACCTCTCCAGGATATTCGTCCTCTCCCCGGCGGTGAAGAAACGCACGATGTTGGATTCGAGCGTGTCCCCGGCCACCCGCATCCAGGTCATGCCCCGGGCCCCGAACTCCGGGACGAGGCGTTGGGCGTATTCGTTCTGCAGGATGTTCTTGCTCAGAGCCGCGGATTGTCCTCTGACGTTGATCCCCTTGATCAAGCCTCCCTGCTCGATGATTTTCCTGAAGACGGCGTAGCCTGTCCCGGAGAAGATGTCGGTCGCTTCGATGAAGCGCAGGCCGAACCGGAGGTCGGGGCGGTCGGTTCCGAAGGAGTCGATCGCTTCCCGGTAGGGGAGGCGGGGGAACGGGCGGGGAAGGTCGATCCCCCCGACCGCGAACATCCGTACCGTCAACTCTTCGAGCAGCTCGTAGATAAACTCCTCGTCGATGAACGCGGCCTCGATATCCAGCTGGGTGAATTCGGGCTGGCGGTTAGGGCGCAGGTCCTCGTCCCGGTAGCAGCGGACGACCTGGAAATAACGTTCGAACCCGCTGAACATGAGGATCTGCTTGAAGAGTTGCGGGGACTGGGGCAGGGCGTAAAAGCACCCCGGGTGGACCCGGCTCGGGACCAGGTAGTCGCGGGCGCCCTCGGGCGTGCTCTTGGTGAGCACCGGGGTCTCTATTTCGACGAACTCCCGCGAGTCGAGGAAGTCCCGGGCGCACTTGATGATCCGGTACCGTCGGACCAGGTTTTCCTGCATCGAGGGGCGCCTCAGATCGAGATAGCGGTATTGAAGCCGGAGGTCTTCTCCCACGGCGTCACCCGCCACCGCCCCCCCGGCCACCATCGCCTTTTCCGAAATCGGGAAGGGGAGGATCGGGGAGGGGTTCAGGATCGTGAGTTCGTCGGCGATTATTTCGACCTCGCCGGTTTCCAGGGCCGGGTTTTCCGACCCCGGGCGCCGGACGACCACCTCGCCGCGCACCGCGACGCAGTATTCCTCCTTCAGGCGGCCCGCCTCCGCCCTCACGCCGGGCGTTTTGTCGGGGTTGAAGACCACCTGGATGATCCCGCTCCGGTCCCGCAGGTGGACGAAGAGGATGTTGCCATGGTCCCGGAGCGCGTCCACCCACCCGGCCGCCAGGACCCGGCGGCCGGCGGCGGCTTTGCGCAGGGAACCGCAATATGTCCTTGATTGAAATTTCAACGTTTATCTGACTCCCGGAGAGTAATTTTAAAGAGTGTATAGTATTTAAGTGGAGAGTCAAATCTTTCTCGATCAGAAAACCGGGAATCGGCTGATGAATCCCTGCCGTGACGGAAAAAACACGGGATCAGTTTAAAGCGGGATCCGATAACGTGATATGATCTGGTCATCAAGGACTGATCAGTGTATATTAAAAAGAACAGGAGATAAATCTCCAGGGAGGTGTTGTATGAAAAAGTTTCTGGTCGTCGCAGTTTTAATAGTGGGGGCAATCCCGCTGTTTCTTCATGCCGGAGATGAAAAAGATATCGGGGAGATGCTCTTAAACTTCAAAGATTGCCTTCGCCTTGACAACCATCAGAAGGCCGCCGGTTACCTCAGCCCGCGCTTCGTTAATGCGCTTAAAGCCGCCGGCGATAAAACTCAATCCCAGTCCGGCTCCGGACAAAGCTATAATTTTCTTCACGAAGACCCGGTCGAGTTCGTAAAAAGTGAACTAGACGGAACCTTCTTCGAGGACTTTGAGATCGGCTCGATTAAACAAACGGGTGATATCGCCACCGCCGATTTGAAGCTCAAGAGCGGCAAGCTGGTAAAACTCTTCCTGGAAAAGCAGAGCGACGGCTGGAAGATCACCCCGGCTCCGCAGGATGTCCTCCAGGAGTCTATTAAAACAGACCAGGTCCGGATTCAGCAACTGGATGAGAAGCGGCACGCGATAGAGTGGAGGCAGCATCTGGCGGACGATATCAACGCCGACCGATGGGATAACGGGTGGTACTGGAGCGAACGCTGATCTGAAAGATTTCGAATTTGTTCCTGAAAAAACTGGGGGACCATTCCGGAGAAGAAATCGTTGCGGAAAAAATATATAAGGTGGCTTATCGCCGAGTTGCCCGACCTGATGGGGAGAAATATTCTCTCGCCGGATGCCGCCGACCGGCTGCGGGAGTACTACGGAGGATTCGGGAAGGAAGGGAAGAGGACTCTCGCCGCCAACGCCTTCAGCATCCTGGCCGCGATATTGATCGGTTCCGGGATCATCCTTCTCCTGGCTCATAACTGGGATGAACTTTCCCGGGAGATCCGGGCCGTTATCTCGTTCGTACCCCTGGTGGTCGCCCAGGTCCTGGCCGGATGGGGGATCTGGCGGGGAAAAGAGTCCCGGGGTTGGAAGGAAGGCATCTCGATCTTCCTCATGCTGGCGATGGGGTCCTCCCTCGCCCTGATCTCTCAGACCTACCACCTCTCGAACGACCCGGATACCTTTACCTTGACCTGGATGCTGCTGAGCATCCCGCTGGCCTACCTGGTCGGCGGGGGGGCGATTATTCCCCTCTATCTGACGGGCATTACCGTCTGGACCGGTATGGCGCATGCTTTCGAAGGGCACCCGACCTTCTTCTGGCTGCTCATCGCGCTCCCACTCCCCTATATCTGGGCGATCAGTAAGAAGGATCCCTATCGGACGGGGCCGGTTCTCCTCCGGGCCTGTTTCACGGTCTCATTGATTATCGGAACCGCGATCATCCTGGCCGATGTTCTCGGCAAGTACTGGGTGCTTATCTTCAGTTCCATGTTCGCGATTACCTACCTGGTGGGGCGCATCTGGTTTGACGACGCTCCGCCCCGCGTCGCCCTCCAGCCTTTGCGGAGTATCGGGGGGGCGGGGGTGCTGGTTGTCGCACTTTGGGCATCCTTTAGAGGGTCCTGGGAAGCTATCGGCCGGCACCCCGGCTTATTGTTTACCATCAGCCCCGAGATACTGCTGACCCTGGTACTCCTGATAGGATCTTTCGGCCTGCTCATAATCTGCCTGGTCAGGTTCAAAGGGTCCGGGGGATTACTGGGATCGTTGCCGCTGGTGGCCCTGCTCGGGACGGTCGCGGCCCGGGCCGGGGGGGCGATCGGGATCAATATCGTTCTCTTCACCGCCTACGTCTTTATCCTGGGGCTGACGAACCTGCTGGCCGGGATCAAAGAATGGTCCGTCGGGCTGATTAATCTCGGCATGGTGATTCTCTGCCTCCTGATCGTGATCCGGTTTTTTGACAGCGACCTGAGTTTTACCGTCCGGGGAGTGGCCTTCATCATTACCGGGATCGGTTTTCTTTTAACCAATGGCATCCTCCTCCGGAAAAAGCAGTCGAAGTGATTGGATGAAGAAGAAATACTGGATATTAGGCGCTTTCATCCTGTTGGCGGTTGTACAGATCGCCGTCTCCGCTGCCCGGATTGTGAAGTGGGAGGACGTCCTCCGGACGGGGACGCTGTTGCGGTTCCGGACCGAGCCGGTCGATCCCTCCGACGCCTTCCGCGGCCGGTACGTGGCCCTCGAATTCGAGCAGAGCACCGTCCCTCTCGAACTCGGCCCGGATCTCAAAAGAGGGGAGGAGGTCTATGCCCGACTCGGGGAAGACGAAGAGGGATTTGCCCGGATCGGCAAGCTGGTAAAAGAGAGACCGACTGAGGGGAACTACCTCAAGGTCGACGTATTGTATGGTAGTACCCGCGACAACAAAATCCATCTCCAGTTTCCGTTCCACCGCTTCTACCTGGAAGAGGAGATTGCGCCGGCTGCCGAGAAGGCTTACAGGGCCCGGAGCAGCCGGGACAAGCGCGACGCCTATGTAACCGTCCGCATCAAGAACGGCTACGGGGTCTTGGAGGAACTATTCGTGGGAGGGAAACCGATTATGGAATTCCTCCGGGATGAAAAGGGGGCAGGGGATGGTTAGCCCCCGGAATTGGGTTAAGGTATAAAGCGCGAATCATCATTTCGCCATTGAAAATATGAACTAATGAGTAGACGTGACCCCTATGATCTGATCTCGCAAAGGAGTTAATCAAATCCCTGAACGCCTCAATGGGAAGTGGTGTCTTAGACACCACTTTGGCGGAATGCCGTAAGAAGCAATAACTTACAACCACCCCGCGCCCAAAATCAGCGAAAACTCATGGACAAACCGCCGTGATGAAACAATTGATAGTCTTAGTAATTACAGCCGGAGTCATTCTTTCTTTTCCTGTGCTAACAAAAGGAAATGGTGGCGCAGAGATTATATCAAAAAGCGAGGAACTCTTGGATCTGGGGCAAGTCGAAGAAACTCGGGCGTTGCTTGAGAAAGGGATAAATCCGAGAAGGCATGCAAGCAAGCTATCGAACTGAACCAAGATAATCTTGATGCCTGGAGGTCATTAGGGCTCACATATTGTGCTTTCAGGAATGAAAATAAAAAGGGAGAGGAAGTCTTTAAGAAGATGATAGAGCTTTTCCCAGACAAGGCGGATGGTTATCTGCGGCTGGGGCGTTCTCTATGGCAAGCTGGATAAGCCAACTGAAGCGTTGCCTATGTATCTCGAAGCAGTTGATGTAGAACCGGAAAACCTCTATGTAATTTATTTATTATTCAGTTTTTTCAATAACCAAGAGTGGAAAAAAGCGAGGGATGCAATAGCTCGTCTGGGATTAAAGGCAAAACCGGACGGCACTCTTGATATGCAAGAATGTTATTATAAAGGAGAATATTATAAGCAGCTGGAGATGTTGGATAACGCCGAAAAGCTTTATCAAATGGCTTTAGAAAAATATCTTCGAAAAGATTCATATCGTGAATCGATAGAGTATGAACTGAATTCTTTGCAATGGGAAAAAAAGCTTAATGAAATAAGAAGAGAGCGCTTAGCTGTTAGCTGAATTTGAAGAGCAGACCGATTCTATGCCAGAAAATCCATCATCAAAACATAGACGCGAAATCTTGGCCCATGAACGGGAAGAAATATTAAAGATCTGGAATGATTGGAAAAAGAAACAGAATATTTAGAACATTTCATTCTCCTGTTGCGTGTACTCCATCAATCATAAATAAGGCAGGGGACTATTTGGGTTTGTGCATGGTTCCCGGTGGCTTAAGGAATGGCAATAGTGTTTCTGTAGAGGTTTTCAGGTTGTCCTGAATACCGGAGGTTGATTTGAACGGCTGGGAACGATCCCATGGTAGGCAATCTCCCATCTCCGCCAACTACATCCGTGTCCGGAGCATCACGAGAAGGCGATCAAGAAGCGCGCCAAATTTATGCCGACCCCCGGCCTTCTGGTCAGAATTATTATCTGTCCGATCGGGGGGACTTGGTAGTTGATCTGTAGAATTTAGGGTTTGACCCTCATTTTACTGATTTTTACAACTTAGAATTTAGGGTTTGACCCTCATTTTAAGTAAGGAGGTTTTACATGAGAAATGGATTGTGGCGGACAGGGATAGTCGCGGGTGCGCTGCTCACCCTGGCAACAGCAGCCGGAAGCGAACAATCGGCGGCGGGTGAGAAAAAAACCCGGGTCGAAGTCCGGGGACTCCGGATAGCGGGAAAGGGCTACGGCGACGACCAGATGATGCGCCCCTTCAACTGGAGCTACGGGACCGTGCTCGCCCTGCTCCTGATATCGGACGAGGGGGGGGTCATCGCCTTTGACGAAGACAAGAGCGTCGTCTTGAAATGCCGGGACGACCGGGGAACCAACCTCCTGGAGGAGGTGAAGGAAGAAGGGTTCGCTCAAAAAGCCGGCTTCGGCGGTTTCCCCGACATCAGCCCCGACGGCAAAGCCTGCCTTCTCGAGCTGAGGCTGCAGAGGAACGCCGCCCCGGGAGCGACCGTCATCGAAGCGGCAGGCATTCTGGTGGTGACTTTTGCCACCGAGAAGGAAACGCACCGGCAGACGGTTGCTCTGAAAAACGGTGAGATTGTTTCCGCCGGCCCGATCACGTTTCAGATCACCAAAATCGGCAAGCCCGAGTATTCCACGAACGAAGGCGACGGGCTTTCGTTCGCCTTGGAAGCGAAACAGGACCTGGGCTCGGTGGCGGAGATCACGTTCTTCGACAGCGAAGGACAAGAGATCGAATCCTCGTCCCAGGGGCAAAGCCGATGGGGGATAATGGGCGGTATCACGGAGCAGTGGGCGTATAATCTGAAGAGGAAAGTGGAGAACGTCACCATAGCCGTGACCCGCTGGACCGATATGGCTGAAACCCGGATTCCATTTTCCGTCAAGGTCACACTCGGCCTTTAATACGAGTGGGAGATGGTGTTAAATAGTTAAAGGGAGGTTAACGCATGAAGGAAAAGCATTATGTTGCCGCAGCGCTGGTTTCGTTCTTGATCATGGCCGGAATTAACAGCTCAGGGCAGGGAACAGAAAATCCCACGAACCTGGGGAAGGCGTGCTCCGGAGCTCCGATCCAATTCACCTGCCAACGCCCCAATACCGAAGAAGATGTGAGCCTGCAGGCAACGTTGCCGGGGGGATGGAAACGTAACCCGGTTTTCGGCACAGTGGTGTTTGAACCGGGTGACGCGGAAGACTACTTCGAAGCTCCGTCCATGGAAGTGGAGGTTCTTTGCGAAGGCGAGTGCAAAGCGGAAGCCATCCCGGGCAATATCTCGTCTTTTATTCAACGTCTGCAGGCTGGCTGGAAGACGCTGGCGACCGGCAATCCGGAAATGGATAAGCTGGGAACCAACGTGGAGATTATCAAAGATGAGCAATCAGGAGATACTCGAGTCTTTGAGGTGAAGCTGACCTACCCGGAAGGCGTATCGGCGGCGATGTATCCGCCGCGATACTGGGTGTATCGATTTATCCATAACCCGGAAGAGCCAAATTTTATCCTGGTTAAGGGGAAGGTGCCCGTAAATCTGGCCGGCCAGTTCCTGTCCGATGTCCGGGCCGCCTGCCTGAGCGTGAAAAATTAGGGAACGGGGACGGTGTTAAACGATTAAGGTGGTTCAGATGAAATTAAGATCGCACGGATGGTCGGTATAATCGGCATTCTCTTTTTACTGCTTTTCGGGATAAATAGTGGTTCTCCCGCCGCCACGCAAGTGTATGTCAGTACCGCCACTGGAAGCGATCTTACCGGTGACGGCAGCATGGAAAATCCCTGGGCATCCATCGGGCACGCAATTGATTCCGTTAGCGGAACCGCGGGCGACCCCTATGAGATTCTGGTGGCGCAGGGGACCTACAATGAAAATGAACTCGATCTGGGTGAATACGAATCCATTCTCGGCGGTTACAACCCCGACAACTGGGTACGGGACATTGATGCTTATCCACCGTCATTAATGGCGGGGATTCCGAGAGCAACGTCATCTGGGGAGAAGACCATTGCACGATCGAGGGGTTGACGCTCCAGAACGCGGAGAGGGGAGTTTTCTGTTACGGTGCGCGTCGTACAATTACCATCTCGATCCCGATTCTCCCTCGATCGACGCCGGGGAAAACCAGGGCGCCCCGTCGGTTGACCTTGATGGGAGATTGAGGCCCAACCCCTCCTCCAGCCAGGTGGATATCGGCTGTTATGAATATTACGCGGCCGGCGCGCCGCCCTGCTGGAAGTATGATTACAACGGCGACGGCACGTCCGACATCGGTATTTTTCGGCCCTCTTCCGGGCTCTGGGCGATCCGGGGTGTGACCAGGGTCTACTTCGGTTCCTTCTCCGACCTCCCGACCCCCGGCGATTACGACGGGGACGGCACCACCGATATCGGGATATTCAGAAGCAGTACCGGTCTCTGGGCGATCCGGAGCGTGACCCGTGCTTATTTCGGATCTTCCTCTGACACCGCGGCCTCCGGGGACTATACCGGGGACGCAAGCGACGGTATCGGGATCTTCCGCGATTCCACCGGCCTCTGGGCGCTCGAGGGCATCTCCCGGATATATTTCGGCGGGGTAGGGGATATCCCGGTCTCGAGATAAGTGTTTGGAGTAGTTAAATAACTTCTTCCCCTTTCTCTCCCCTATAAATTAGCGCCTTCGGCGCTGCTTTATACTGGCCCCCCGACTGATTCAGTCGGGGGGCTGCTGGTTAATTAAAATATTTTCACCGAGGCAATACGATAAAATAGACCGATAACCTCAGCCACTATTTTATCCCATGGAATATAATTTATCAGTCGGCTTCAGATATACCGTTCTTATTTTTCGCAGAAAAAATAAGATTATTGCCCCGATTCATTTATTTAAAAATATTGTTATCGGGATCCCGACGGATGTCGGGAAAATTCCGAAGCAGCAAGTTAGCATGTGACGGGAACATCTCCAGAGGCGCCAAAGTACAGCCGGGAGATGCCGCGCACCGCCCACCGTCCTGAATCATTCCGATGTCCCGGAAGCGTTCCATGTGGTCCTGATAGGCCGCTCCCGCGTCAGTAAAATACCCCCTGATCGTATGCCGGGCGGAGCTGTTCGGGTTGAACGGGATCACGTACTCCGTGCAGTAGTTCAGCCTTTTCCAGATCGCGTAAAACAGCGTGTCAGCGCTTTTCCCCCTGGCGTCCAGAGAGGATAGAGGAGCTTTTACCAGAGCCATTGTTTTTCACCTCTTTCGATGTTCGGACATGGTTATCTCTTCACCAATAGTCATTTTCAAGGGTATCTTGACCATGTCTTCCGTTCTCTGCTTTTGATCTGCCTCCGGCAGGTTGACCAACGGCCTGAACTTCCTCTCCGTCACGATAAACGATGGTAGAAAATCACCGCGCGCGGACGGCGCCGGCTTGCCATCTTCGGCCGGATATGCGATACTTATGTACGCTGAAAATCGGGGACAAAAACGCGATGAAAAAGACAGGGTTCTCATCCATGGCGGTGGTCTCTCTCGGAGGACTGCTTATCCTGGCGCCGTCTGCCTTTCCCCAGGCGGAGGCGGTGGTCATCGACCACACCTGCACTGGACTCTCCTCGATCCCGGACGACTGGATCGACCTGGCGAAGAACGATCTCCACATCGCCTACCAGCACACCTCCCACGGCAGCCAGCTGATCACCGGGATGGACGCCCTGGCGAGTTTTCCCGCCTTCGGCAACAGATACGAGTGGTCGGACGACGGCTCCGCCGGGCTCGACCTGGACGATGAGGGAATCCCCGGCTGCGGTGACTTGAGCGTTGGAGACTACATCGACGGGAACGGGGTCACCCCCTGGGTGACGGCGACCCGGACCTTGCTCGACAATGAATCGAACTACCACATCAACGTGGTGGTCTGGTCCTGGTGCAGCATCAACCATCACAACCCGCAGCGCTATCTCGACAACATGGAGATCCTGATCTTGGAGTACGGTGATGGGGGGACCGCTCCCCGGGCGGCGCAGTATCCGGTGGAGTTCGTCTTCATGACCGGGCACGCGGAAGGGCAGGGGGAGGACCTCTACGACGACCCCCAGCCGGACGGGACCGGCCACGTCCATTACAACAACCAGCTGATCCGGCAGCACTGCGCGAATTACGGCCGGATCCTCTTCGACTTCGCCGACATCGAGGCGTATGACCCGGACGGGAATTACTACTGGGACCGGGCCATGCACGACAACCTTGACTACGATAGCGGTAACTGGGCCGCCGATTGGATCAACGACAACACCGGCTCGGAGCTCGAGCAACTTACCACCGGCAACGGGGTGGAGGGCTACGACGGCTGCCAGGGCTGCGCCCACTCCGACTCCCCGGCCGAGGCCAACCTGAACTGCGTGCTCAAGGGAAGGGCGGCCTGGTGGCTCTGGGCGCGCCTGGCCGGCTGGACCGGTTCGCCGGGAGAAGCCACCCCCACCCCGTCCCCCGGGTCCACCCCGCCTCCTCCCATTACCGGCTCCGGCGACTACAACGGGGACGGCACCGATGACATCGGGATCTTCCGGCCGGGGTCGGGGCTCTGGGCGGTCCGGGGGATAACCCGGTGTTACTTCGGGGCCCTGGCGGATGTGCCCGTGCCGGGCGACTACGCGGGGGACGGGACGGCGAGCATCGGGATCTTCCGGGCAGCCTCCGGTCTCTGGTCGATCCGGGGAGTTACCAGGTGCTACTTCGGAGGCGCATCCGATCTTCCCGCCCCGGCTGACTATGACGGCGACGGATGCTGTGATGTCGGGATCTTCCGGTCCTCAAACGGTCTCTGGGCGGTCAGGGGAATAAGCCGGATCTATTTCGGGGGTCCCGGCGACCTCCCCGTGCCGGGCGATTACGATGGCGACGGAGGCTGCGATATCGGGATCTTCCGGGAAGCCTCCGGCCTCTGGGCGATAAGAAATACCAGCCGGGTCTACTTCGGGGGAAACGGCGACCGGCCGGTCCCCGGAGATTATGACGGTGACGACATCCGGGAGCCGGGATTATTCCGGCCGACCTCCGGCCTCTGGGCGGTCCGCGGCGTGACCAGGTGTTATTTCGGCGCCTCCCCGGACATCCCGGTCCCGGCCGATTTTGACGGGGATGGGACGCCTGATATCGCCATCTTCCGAGAGAATTACGGCCTCTGGGCGGTTAAGGCTGTGACCCGGGTTTATTTCGGGAACTCGGGGGATATCCCGGTCACCCGCTGAGTGCGGGCCCTGTACTGTCTGCTGATCGCGGTTGGTTGTCCTGAAAAAATAAGAACGGTATGAAACGCGCCGCCGTTACCTTTGTTATCTCCCTGACTCTGCTTTTTCGGGGCAGCGCCGTCTTCGGCCTGGTCCTGGACGTGCCGGAAAAGTTCCAGGCCCTGGACCAGTGGTGCTGGGCCGGCGTCTCCGAGGCGATCATGAATTACTACGGTGAGTTCGCCACCCAGTCGGAGATCGCGGATTACGGCACCGGGGGCGTCAATACCTGGAATTATCTGTATGGCTCGGACGCTTCGCGGAACGGGATTAACCTGATCCTTGGCCACTGGGGATTCACCAGCAGCTATGGGGCGTACACGATGGAACTGGCCGACGTCGAGGCGCGGATCGACGGGCGCCAGCCGTTCGTGATCCGGTGGGGCTGGTACACCGGCGGCGGGCATTTCCTGGCCGGACGCGGCTACATCGGCAGCAGCATTTACTACATGGACCCTTGGCCCGGCAACGGGTACCAGATCGAGCCCTACGACTGGGTGGTGAACAACGGTGTCCACTCCTGGACGCACAGCCTCGAATGCACCAGCGCCCCGCCGACGACCCCGACACCGACACCTACCCTGACGCCTTCGCCCACATCCACGCCGGCACCGACCGCCACCCCCACACCGACACCCCCGCCGACAGCCAGTCCCACACCGTCAGTCACCCCCACCCCCTCGCGGACACCGACCGCCCCGCCGACCCGGACCCCGACGCCGGTCCCGACGGAGACACCGGTTCCGACGGCGACGCCCCCGCCGACGGCCACGCCTCCGCTCCCGATGCTGATTTACTCCGAGAACCTCAGCAGCAACCCGGGCTGGACGACCCAGTCCGACTGGGCCTTCGGTGTTCCCACCGGGGGGGGAGGTGCCCTTCCCACCCCTCCCCAATCTGAGGGGAATCCCGATCCGACTTCGGGCCACACCGGCAGCAACGTCTACGGGTACAACCTGAACGGCAATTACCCCGACCGGATGCCCCATACTTATTACCTGACCACCACCGCGATCGACTGCTCCGGGCATGAAAACATCACCCTCTATTTCTGGCGCTGGCTGAACGTGGAGCGCCGGGAGCACGACAAGGCGTACATCCAGGTTTCCAATAACGGAACCGGCTGGTCCGAGATCTGGAAAAACGATTGGAACCTTCCCAATACCAAGGATTCGAGCTGGACGCGTTACACCTACGCCCTGGCGGCGGCGGCCAGGCAGCCCAATGTCTTTATCCGGTGGGGGATGGGGCCGACCGACACCATCAACGTTTTCTCCGGCTGGAACATCGACGACATCGAAGTCTGGGGCGTGCCGATCATCCCGGGAACTCCGACCCCGTCCCCGACCAGAACGCCCGTTCCCACCCCCTCCGCGATCCCGCCCGCCTCGCCGTCCCCGTCCCCCTTGCCGACCGTGTCCCCGGTGCCCACCGCCACCCCGGCTCCCTCGCGGACACCGGGGCCCTCGCCGATACCGACCGCCACCCCGGGAGAACCGGTCCTCATTTACTCCTTCCCCCTCGACAGCGATCCGGGCTGGAGCGTGGAGGCGGAATGGGCCTTCGGCATTCCCACCGGCCAGGGAGGGACCGTCTGGGCTCACCCGGATCCGACCTCGGGGCATACCGGAGAGAACGTGTACGGCTACAACCTGAACGGCGATTACCCCAATGACCTGGCGAGGGCATACTGGCTCACCACGACCGCCATCGACTGCTCCGGCCTGGTCAAGACCCGCCTCAAGTTCTGGCGCTGGCTGAACGTGGAGAGGAGCGAGTACGACCACGCGTTGATCCAGGTCTCGGCGGACGGGTCGGCCTGGAATACGGCCTGGGAAAACCCGGGCAACCTGTGGACGATCGACTCTTTCTGGGCTCAGGTAGTCTATGACATCTCTGCCGCCGCTGACGGGCGGGCTACGGTCTTCATCCGGTGGGGGATGGGGCCGACCAATCAGTGGAATATCGCCTCGGGCTGGAACATCGACGATATCGAGATCTGGGGCGTTCCCTTCGGCCCGACCCCGATCCTATTCCCCACTCCCCACTCCCCATTCCCGATTATCGACTACAACGGTGACGGGACCAGCGACATCGCGATCTTCCGGGATACTACCGGCCTCTGGGCGGTCCGGGGGGTGACCCGGTGTTACTTCGGGGGGGGCCTTGACGATCCGGTCCCCGGCGATTATAACGGCGACGGGACGACCGAGATCGGGATCTTCCGCCCTGCCGCGGGCCTCTGGGCGGTGCGGGGCGTCACCCGGTCCTATTACGGATCGGCATTCGATCTGCCGGTTTCCGGTGATTATAACGGCGACGGCAACTACGACATCGGGATCTTCCGTGAATCCGCGGGTCTGTGGGCGATCAAAGGCGTGACCCGGGTGTACTTCGGGACATCAGTAGATACGCCGGTCCCCGGCTACTACGCCGGTAACGGGAGCAGGCAGATCGGTCTCTTCCGGCAGAGTTCAGGGCTCTGGGCGTTGAGAGGAGTATCCCGGGCTTACTTCGGCGGCGGGGCCGATGAGGTCGTCCCCGGGGACTACAACGGTGACGGGTCCTGGGAAATCGGGATCTTCCGACCGTCCGCGGGTCTGTGGGCGATCCGGGGCGTGACCCGATCCTACTTTGGGTCCTCCTCCGACGACCCCGTCCCGGCCGACTACCGGGGGGACGGCGTTGACGTCATCGGGGTTTTCCGCCCCGCTTCCGGCCTCTGGGCGGTGCGGGGGGCGAGCCGGGTGTATTTCGGCACGAGCGGGGACATTCCGGTAACGAGGTAGAGGAGCTGTAGTATCGCTCCGCTTGTAGGATCGTGATTCCTTCGGAATCACTTGTAGGAACTGCCCGTCTGCTATCGCCTGGGCGAAGCGATGGCGATCAGGTCGTATTGACTGCTACAGGGAGGGCACTGTGGGAGGGCCATCTTGGCACGATTCCCGGCCACCCAGGATCGAGGTTAAAAACCTCTCCCACAACGACTGATCACTGATTACAGATTACCGATTACTGATTACTGATTACCGGTCCTCCTCTCCAGTTCGGAAAATACGTCCGAATATCTCCCCGCGATCCGGTCCCAGCCGAAATTCCCGGCCACGTGGCGCCGGGCTTTTTCTCCAAGTTCCTTCCGCTTTTTCGGATTTCTGATCAGGTCGAGCAGGGTGTCGATAAAGGCCCGGTTGTCGTCCCACGGGAGCAGGATCCCATTTTCGCCGGGCGTGACCGCCTCCTGTATTCCCTGGAGGCGGGAGGCGACCACCGGCAGCCCCGTCGCCCCCCCCTCGATGGCGACGATGCCGAAGCCCTCGATGTCGTCCGGGACCTCGACGTTTGGCATGACAAAGATGTCGGCGCAGCAGTAAAGGGCCTTCAGCCGGCCGTCGTCCATCGGGACGTCCCCCATCAGCAGGACGATATCTTCCAGTCCTTTCTCTCGGATGGTGTTTTCAATCGACTCCCGGAGCGGGCCGTCCCCGACGACCAGGTAGAGGATGTCAGGCGCTTTTTCGACCACCGCCGGGAGGATGTCTTTCACGAAACGGTCCACACCTTTCTTGGGGACGAGGCGTCCGACCGTGATCAGGACGCATCGTCCGCGGGTGTCGATCCCCAGCTTTTCGGCCGGGGGCGTGTCCTCCGTCCAGGTGAAATCATCGACATTCACGCCGTTGGGGATGACCCGGATGATCTCCGCCGGGACGCCGTACCCCCGGCAGACTTGTCCGAGCTGCCTGCTCACGCAGATCACCCGGTCCATCTTTCTCAGCGCCGCCGGGACGACCGTCAGGTAGCCGGGGAAGGCAAAGGCGATGTCCCGCCCGTGGATATTGACTGCCACCGGGACCCGGAGAAGTTTTTTCAGGACCAGGCCCATCGGGCTCATCAATCCGTCGGAGAGATAGATCAGGTCGATCTTGCCGCCCAGCCGGAGGAAGATGGCTTTGCCGAACGCGAAGAGCAGGAAAAACGGCATCAACGCCTGGGAGCGGCCCCAGGAGATGAGCCGGAACGGCCGATCTTTCTTCAGGTGCTCGATCAGCTTCTGGTTGAAGCGCTGCATCCCCCCGATCGAGGGCGCGTTCTTCCTGGTGATGTATAACAGCATCTTAAAATAGTTACGTAAAGAATCGTAATCTAAGCACGGTAAACATTGTTTCCACAGTAATCCGCAATCAGTGATCGGTTATCAGTAATCAGAAATGGAGCAACCCGGTAATCACTGATCACTGATTACTGATTACCAATTACTGATTACTTCCCCCTTTCTCCCCGTTACTAAATAAAGCTTCAGGGGGTAGAGATGGCCGGGGATGAAGGCGGCCCCCAGACGGCTCAGGGGGGAGAGCTGCACCGGTCCGGTCACGGCGGCCACTTCGTAATTATCGAGGATGAACGTTTCCACCAGGGGATCGGTCTGGCTGGCCGGGTAGGCGACCCGGTAGTCTCTCTGCTCCACCCGCCGGATGGCCTCGCCGATCGTATCGGCGGGGAACTGGGTCCCGTGGGTATAGACCATTCTCTCGGGGAAGACCAGCTTGTCCCAGTAATAGGTAAAGAAAACCGTGCGTTGATCGGTGTTGTCGAGGAGAAACCTCCGGCATTCCCGGTAGTACCGGCTCTGCATGACCGTTTCAATCGATCCGCCGGGGCCGATCAGGGCGACGGTGAGATTGAAACCCGCCAGTACCGTGAGCAGGCGGACGGAGGGATAGGAAAAGCGGGAGAGGACGCGGGCGGCGAAGAGGGGGAGGAGGCAGATGGCAGGCATCAGGTAGCGGAGAAAGGAGGAGTTGATCGTATACTCACCCAGTTCGTGCCCGAAGGTGGCGAAGTTGGAGAAGAAGCAGACGGAGATGACGAAAAGCCAGAAGTAATAGAGGTTGAACCGGACCGGGCGGTAGTCCCCGGCCCCGCCGGGCGCCTCCCCGGGGTTTTGATCTTGATCGAAGTCGGACCGCCCGCCGGCCGGATCCGGCTTTTCTCTCCGGGGGATGAAAAATCCGACCAGCGCCAGGACCAGGAGGGGACAGGCCAAGGTGAGCGAGAGGGGAGCGTTCTTGAGATGGAGAATCCAGATCCGGGGGTGAAAGTTCAGGTAGTCGATGATCCGGCGGATGCTGAGGGGGACTTTCGTGGTGATCTCGGTCTCGTTCGGGATGTGGGTGGCGGTATAGCTCAGGTTGAAGTAACCGCCGTAGATAAGCTTGTTGTAGATAAGCAGGCCGCCGCCGAAGAGCGCGATGATCACGGCCGAGACGATCAGGAACTTGCCGGATACTTTCCTCCGCTCGATCAAAAGCAGGAGCAGGAAAGTCGTCAGGTAGACGGCGTTGGTCGGCCGGATCCAGATCAGAGCCCCGGCGAAGACGCCGAAGAGCAGGTACGCCCCGAATCCCCGGTACCGGAGCGCCCGGAGGAGGAAACAGAGGGCCGCCAGAAAGACGGCCAGATTGAAGAGGTCCGCGTTATAGGCGTAGGCCCGGCGCAGAAAGACCGGGGTGGTGGCAAGGAGGATCACCGCCCGGATCGGCGTTTTGGCGGAGGGGAAAGTCTCCTTCCCGATCAAGAAGAGGAAGAGCAGCGAGATGACGGCGCAGAGGGGGTTGACCAGGCGGGAGGCCTGGTGTGGAAGGACCCGTTTCAGCCCCGCCCAGAAGATGATAAACCCGGGGAACTTCCGGGGGAAGGTCTCCCCGTTCTGGTGATAGACGAAGTAGCGGGGGGTGAAGCCATCCTCCCCGAAGATACCGTCCCCCGGCGGCCGGTAACCGAGGCGCCCGGTCGCGGCCAGGTGGGAGGAAAAGAAGTCGTACACCAGGTCGTCCGGCGAGATGACCTCGTCGCTGAAGAAGAAGAGCAGGCTGTAGCCGACCAGGGCGATCAGTAATACCAAGAACAGTTTCATCATTATTTTTTCTCAACCTTTTCGAGTAAGCTAAAGCTAATGTATAATAAACGGGACGGCGCCGCAAGTTTAACCAGCCCCAATTTTAAAAGGCTGACTACTCACCATCAAGTAATACACTAAGTATATTGACATACTTAAGTAATATGCGATATATTTAAAATAATGAAAATGTCTACTCGAGGACGCTATGGGTTGCGGGTAATGGTGGAACTGGCCATCAATTTCGGGCACGGTCCGGTTCCCGTTGAGACCATTGCGAAAAACCAAGAAATTTCAGGCAAATATATTCACGTGCTTGCGATTGTTCTTCGCTCCGCCGGACTTATCCGGGCGGTCCGGGGACCGAGCGGCGGATATAAGTTGGCCCGCCCTCCATCGAAAATCACCGCACTCGAGGTGGTTTCAGTCCTGGAAGGGAAAAACGTCCCGGTCGAATGCGTCGCCGACGCTTTATCCTGTCCGCGGGCGGCCCGTTGCGCCACCCGGGACGTATGGTGCGAGGTCGCTTCCGCGGTGGACAGCGTCCTATCGGGACTGACCCTGGAGCAGCTCGCGGCGCGGCAGCGGGCCAAGCATGATGACGCAGTGACCTACCATATCTAAAAAGGAGAACCGCCATGCAAAAAATCTACCAGGACAACAGCCTGACCATCGGCGATACGCCGCTGGTGCGCATCAACAAGATCACCCAGGGCTTCCCGGCCACCGTGCTCGCCAAGATTGAGGGCCAGAACCCTTCTTATTCGGTCAAATGCCGCATCGGGGCTTCCATGATCTGGGACGCCGAGCAACGGGGGATTCTCCAGCCCGGGTCGCCAGACATCACGGTATTGGAACCCACCAGCGGCAATACGGGCATCGCCCTGGCCTTTGTCTGCGCTTTGCGCGGCTACCCCCTTCTTTTGACGATGCCGGAGACGATGTCGCTTGAACGCCGCCGGATGCTGGCGGCCTTTGGGGCCAAGCTCGTGCTGACTGAGGGGGCCAAGGGGATGAAAGGCGCGGTGGCCAAAGCCGAGGAGATCGTCGCCTCCGACCCGGCGAGGTATTTCATGCCCCAGCAGTTCAAGAACCCGGCCAACCCGGAGATCCATTTCCGGACGACCGGCCCCGAGATCTGGGACGACACCGCCGGCGCGGTCGATATCTTCGTCTCCGGCGTCGGCACCGGCGGGACCATCACGGGCGTCAGCCGTTATATCAAGCAGGTCCGGAAAAAACCGATCTGGTCGGTAGCGGTGGAGCCGATCCACTCACCGGTGCTCACGGCCATCCGCAATGGCCAGACCCCGCAACCCGGGCCGCACAAGATCCAGGGCATCGGGGCGGGTTTCAAGCCGGACGTACTTGACTTAAGCCTCGTCGATGAGATCGCCACGGTTTCCAATGATGAATCTATCGAATACGCGCGCCGCCTGCATAAGGAAGAGGGGATCACCTGCGGCATCTCCAGCGGGGCCGCTCTGGCCGTCTCCGCCAGGTTCGCGAAGGATCCGAACAACCAGGGCAAGCTGATCGTCACCATACTCCCCGACGCCGGCGAACGGTATCTGAGCACCGCGCTTTTTGAAGAGATCAAGTAACCCGATGACGACGCGAATGCCGGCCCTCGCGCTTGGGCGGGTGAAGGCTGTCGCCCTCCTCTCGGGAGGGCTCGACAGCACTCTCGCCATCAGGGCGCTCCTGGATCAGGGCGTGGAGGTGCTGGCGCTGAATTTCGTCGGCCCCTTCTGCACCTGCAGCCCGCGCCGCGAAAGCGGATGCCACCTCGCCGTGAGGGTGGCCCGGCGTCTGGGCGTGGAGATCCGCGTGGTCAGCAAGGGGATGGATTATCTCAAGATAATCGAACGTCCGCGCTTCGGCCGCGGGCGCGGGTTGAACCCCTGCATTGACTGCCGCATCTATATGCTGCGCAAGGCCGCCGCGCTCATGGAGGAGGTCGGCGCCGTCTTTGTAGTGACCGGTGAAGTGCTGGGGCAGCGGCCGATGTCCCAGCATCGCGCCGCTTTAGATCTTGCCGAACGCGAAAGCGGGCTCGAGGGCAGGTTAGTACGGCCTCTCAGCGCCCATCTCCTCGATGCAACGATCCCCGAGCGGGAAGGTTGGCTGCGGCGCGACCGGCTTTCCGGCATCCAGGGTCGAGGGCGGGGGGTGCAATTGAATCTGGCGCGGAAACATAACCTCGATGTTTTCGGATGTCCCGCGGGGGGGTGCCTCCTCACCGACCCGGTGATCTCGCGGCGCCTCCAAGATATGTTCGAACGCTGCCCGGGCTGGGATCTTCGAGATGCCGGGCTCGCTACATTCGGAAGGCACCTTCGTCTCCATGACCGCCTGAAGGTTGTTCTCGGCCGCGATGAGAGCGAAAACGCGCGGCTGGTCGAACTGGACGCTCGGTGGCCCCGGGTCGAGTTCGTTTCCGCGCCGGGGCCGACGGCCGTCCTGCGCGGCGGCTACGACGACCGGGATCTCGCGACGGTGGGGCGTCTGCTCCGCTTCTTCGCCAAGAAGGCGACCGGACCGGAGGTGGAGGTGCATCTGCGCGATGGCGATCGCCGGATCGCGTGGTTCGCCAAAGAATGCGCCACCGGCGAGGAGGTCGCGCGATGGACCATCTGACCAACGGCGAATCGCCCATGACTTTCGCGGACGGATGCGCGGGTTCGCTGGCCGAGATCGGCGACGGACGCGAAACCGTCGACCTGTCTCCCCTGGAGGCGGCGCTCAAGTGCCGCGATCAAGGCGAGCCGGCGGCGCTGGTGACCATCATCGGCGCCTCGGGATCCGCTCCCCGGTCCATGGGATCCCTGATGGCGGTGCGGAAGGACGGGTCCATCATCGGGACCGTCGGCGGCGGCAACCTGGAGCTGTTCGCGATCCGCCACGCGCTGGCGTCCTTGAAAGACGGACGTCCCCGGCGACTGCACTATGACTTCAGCGGGGGGACGGGGCAGAACGTCGAAAAACCCTGTTGCGGGACGACGGACTTCTTCATCCAGCCGATCCTCGAGACGCCGCGCCTGGTGATCTTCGGCGCGGGGCACGTCGGGCGCGCCCTGGCCCCCCTGGCCCTCTCCTGCGGCTTCGCGGTGACAGTCGCCGATGACCGGCCGGAGTACCTGGACGCCGCCCGGTTCCCGGCCGGGGTCGGTTTCCAATGCGGTCCCTTCTCCGAGACGGCGGCCGCCATCCCCTTCGACGGCGCCACTTACGCGGTCATCATGACCTATGGTCACATCCACGACGAAACGGCGCTGGGAGCGTGCCTGGAGCGGCCGTGGCGCTACCTCGGTCTGGTCGGCAGCCGGGCGAAGGTGGCGACGCTCAAGGAGTGCCTGGGGACGACGGCCGCGGCGCGGGAGAAGCTCGCACGGATCCATGCGCCGGTGGGCCTTGACCTCGGCGGGCGAACGCCGGCCGAGATCGCGGTGGCCATCATGAGCGAGATCCTCGCGGTGCGCCACGGCCGCGAGAACGTTCGCTCCCTGGCCGTCGCTGGTTCGAGAGATGGAGGAACGGGCGAACCCGGCAAGGAGCATGACACCGTGTCATGACCGCCGTCTACCTCGATTACAACGCGACCACTCCGCTTGACCCCGAGGCGCGGGCGGAGATGGACGCCTGTCTCGACCGGTCGTTCGCCAACCCGTCGAGCATCCACGCGGCCGGACGCGAGGCTCGCCGGATCGTCGATATGGCGCGGGAGCGGGTGGCGCGCCTGATCGGCGCCCGCCCCGAGGAGATCATCTTCACCGGCGGCGGCACCGAGGCGAACAATCTTGCCATCCTCGGCGGCCTGGCGGCGCCGGAGGGGAAACGCCGCCGCATTCTGACCACCGCGATCGAGCATCAGGCGGTGCTCAACCCCTGTCGCCACCTTGAAAAGTCGGGATGGGCGGTCACGTTCCTGCCGGTCGATCGCCAGGGACGTCTTGATCCCGCGACCGTATCCGCCGCGCTGGGCGAGGACACCGCGCTCGTTTCGGTGATGCTGGCCAACAACGATATCGGGACGGTTGAGCCCGTGGCCGAGATCTCGCCGTTGGCCCGGGCCCGGGGCGTCCTTTTTCATACGGACGCCGTTCAAGCCGCAGGGAAGATACCGGTGGACGTGAAGAAACTTGGCGTGGATCTGCTGTCGTTTTCCGCCCACAAACTGCACGGCCCCAAGGGGGCGGGGGCGCTCTGGGTCCGCGCGGGGACAAGATTGTTTCCACTCTTTTTCGGGGGCCACCAGGAGCGGGGGTTGAGACCCGGCACCGAAAACGTCGCTGCCATCGCCGGGTTCGGCAAGGCCTGCGAGCTGGCGGCGGCGCGGCGGGAGGAGGATGCGGCGCGCCTTACCGCTCTGCGGGCCGCTTTCGAGGAGGCGGTCCGGCGGGGGATCAGCGGGGCGGTCATCAACGGGGAGGGAGCGGAAAGGCTGCCGAACACCTCGAACATCTGCTTCGACGGTCTGGACGGCGAGCTTCTCGTGATCAACCTGGACTTGCTCGGCGTGGAGGCCTCCACCGGCGCGGCCTGCGGCGCTGGCAGCCGCGAACCATCCCACGTGCTTCTCGCCCTGGGCCGGTCCGCCCCGGAAGCTCGCTCGGCCGTCCGTTTCTCCTTCGGCCGCGGGACCACCACCGACGAGGCGACGCGCGCGTTCGAAACGCTGCGCCGCGCGATTAAGAACATGCGGGAAAGCCGGCGATGAGCCCCAACCTTCAATGGGGCGAGCCCCCCAAGGCATCGCCGGTCGTCGCCGCCATGAGCGGCGGGGTGGACAGCTCCGTCGCCGCCGCCCTGCTTCACCAGGCCGGCCACGAAGTCATCGGCGTCACCTTGAAGCTTCAGGATTGCCGCGAAGCCCGCGGAAGCCGGTCGTGCTGCGGGATCGACGGCGGCGCCCGGGCCCGGGCGGTGGCCGGGCATCTCGGCATTCCGCACTACGTCCTCGACTGCGCGCGCGAGTTCGGCGAAGAGGTCCTGCGCCCGGCCTGGAACGAGTACGCCGCCGGACGGACGCCGAGCCCCTGCCTGTTTTGCAACGAACGCATCAAGTTCGGCCTGCTCCTCGCCTGGGCGCGGCGACTCGGGGCTTCGCTGATCGCGACGGGTCACTATGCGCGCATCGCGCCGGATGGACGAGGCGAGCCGTCTCTGCTTCGGGGGGAAGATCGGGAGAAGGACCAATCCTATTTTTTGGCCGGTCTCAGTATCGATCAGCTCCGATCCGTTCTTTTCCCAATCGGCCGCCGGCGTAAGCATGAGGTGCGCGAGCTGGCGCGATCGGCCGGTCTGCCCAACGCCGACTCCCCCGACAGCCAGGACGCCTGTCTCGTCGGGCCGGATCAATCCTTCGCGGAGATGCTCCGCGAGCGCTTCCAGGCCGAGGCCAGACCGGGATCGATCGTCACGAGTGACGGCCGCGTGCTGGGGCGGCATCCGGGGATCCATCGCTTCACCGTCGGGCAACGCCGGGGCCTCGACGTCCGGTCGAGCCGGCCCTATTGGGTGAAGTCGGTCCAGGCCGAAACGGCGTCAGTCGTCGTTACCGAGGACGAGGACGAGCTCTTCACGGATCGGCTGGTGGTTGCCGGGATCAACTGGCTGGGCGAGGGCGCGGCCAGCGCTTCCACAGCCTGTCAAGTCCAGGTTCGCTCCCGTCAGGAGCCTGAGCCTGCGGCGCTAAAGATGCTCGGCGCCGGCGTGGCGCGGGTTATCTTCGCGAGACCGGTCCGAGCCGTCACGCCGGGGCAGGCCGCGGTTTTTTACGACGGGGCGCGGGTTCTCGGAAGGGGGTGGATTCATGGAACCGGGTGAAAGCAAAACCGCCGAGACAACCCGTATCGGGGGCCGGTACGCCCGCCAGTCCGTGCTGGGCGTCATCGGCCCGGAAGGACAGCGGCGGCTCGAAATGAGTTCGGTCCTGATCGTCGGGTGCGGAGCGCTGGGAAGCATGCAGGCGGAATTGGCCGCCCGCGCCGGGGTCGGGAGATTGATCATCGTCGACCGGGACATCCTCGATCTCCACAACCTCCAGCGCCAGCTCCTTTTTGACGAAGAGGACGTCCGCGCTCGGCTGCCGAAAGCCGTGGCGGCGGAGCGCCGCTTGAAGAAGGTAAACTCCGAAATCCAAATCGAGGGGTTGGTGAGCGATGTCACCCCGGCCAACATCAGAGATCTCATTCGACCCGCGGACCTGGTGCTCGACGGTACGGATAACTTCGAGACGCGCTACCTGATCAATGACGCCGCCGTCCAGGCAGGCAAACCGTGGATCTACGGCGGAGTTCTGGAAACCGACGGGGCCGTAATGGCCGTGCGTCCCAGAACAGGCCCGTGCTTCCGCTGCGTTTTCCCGGAGCCCCCCGAGGCCGGCGCGCTCCCGACCTGCGAGACGCAGGGGGTCCTCAACACGGCCGTGGTTTGGGTGGCCGCTCTTCAGGTCACCGAGGCGTTCAAGATCCTGATCGGCGATCCGGCGGCGGAGTTCCGCTTGTACGCCGTGGACATCTGGGGAGGATCGGTCACTTCGGTGAGCGTGAAGCGGAGTGAAGATTGCGTGTGCTGTGGTCAGCATCGCTTCGAGTATCTCGATTCCAAGCGGGGGTCCTCTTCCACGGTCTTCTGCGGCCGGAACGCGGTCCAGGTGACGCCGGAACGGCCAACGGCGTTGGATTTCACGGAGCTTTCCCCGAGGCTTCAGCCGCTCGGCCCCGTGACTGTCAATGGGCTCGTGCTCGAGTTCACGACGGATGAGCACCGCCTGGTGGTCTTTCCCGACGGGCGGGTACTGGTTATGGGCACCACGAACACCGCCGAGGCCAGGAGCCTCGTGGCAAAGTACATCGGGAGCTAGGCGACTGGACGACTAAGCGACCGGAGGACCGAGCGGAATGAAAGAAACTACGATAAATAACAATGCCAAGATCGATCCACTGAATGCTCCTTTTGCCATCGCCGACAGGAAGTTTCATTCCCGGCTGATGCTCGGGACCGGGAAGTTCCCGTCCTTCCGGATTATGCGAATGGCGATAGAAGCGAGTGCGGCGGAAATCGTGACCGTAGCCTTGCGCCGGGTGGATCTCGACAACCCGCAGGACGATATGCTCGGATGTCTGCGGGATGGGCCTTGGTTGCTTTTGCCCAACACCTCGGGGGCGCGGGACGCGGCGGAAGCTGTCAGGTTGGCGAAGCTTTCGCGCGCGGCGGGTCTGGAACCGTGGATCAAGCTTGAAGTCACGCCCGATCCGCGCAGCCTTCTTCCGGACCCGATCGAAACCCTCCAGGCCGCGGAGTGGCTCGTGCGAGAAGGGTTTGTGGTTCTGCCGTACATCCAGGCGGACCCGATTCTGGCCAAACGGCTCGAGGAGGTCGGCTGTGCCACGGTGATGCCGCTGGCAATTCCCATCGGGTCGAATCTGGGGATCCGCTGCCGGGACGATCTTGCCCGGATCATCTCCGCCGCCCTGGTTCCTGTCGTCATCGACGCCGGCCTGGGGGCACCCTCTCAGGCGGCGCAGGCGATGGAGATGGGGGCCGACGCCGTCTTGGTCAATACCGCAATCGCCACCGCCCGCGATCCTTTGCGGATGGCCGAGGCTTTCCGCTCGGGTGTGGCTGCCGGTCGCGCAGCTTTCCTGGCTGGATTGCCGAGTCATCAAGGGATGGCCGAAGCTTCGAGCCCACTGACGGGATTCCTGCGCACGTGAGTTTCGCCGAACAGCTCGATACCGTTGATCTCGTCTCCATGCGGAGTCGGATCGATTCGATGCGCGAGAGAGATGTTGAAGCGGTACTCTCGGGAAAAAGCACTGATTTCCTTCCGCTGTTGTCGCCGGCGGCGGTCCCCCAACTCGAGGTAATGGCGCAACGAGCGCGGAACGAGACCGTCCAGCGCTTTGGGCGCGAGATACTTCTCTATGCGCCGATGTACCTCTCCAACCATTGCATCAACGGCTGTCGGTACTGCGGGTTCCATTCAGGTGCGGCAACTGCACGAGTGGCGCTGAGCGAGGAGGAGGTGATCGAAGAAGGCCGGCACCTCCGGGATATCGGGTTTCAGCACGTTCTGGTGGTTTCCGGCGAATCACCATCGCATTTTTCAACCAGCCGCTTGCGGAGCGCGATCCGGGTCCTGGCGCCGATGTTCTCCTCCATCTCGATCGAGGTTCAGCCGTTTTCCACAATCGAATACTCAGAAATGGCAGAGGCCGGGGCGGACGGGGTCACGCTCTATCAGGAAACCTACCTGCGCGAGGTCTATTCGCAGATGCACTTATTCGGCCCCAAACGCGACTTTGCCGCGCGCCTCGATGCAATCGAACGTGCCGGTCAAGCCGGGATCAGGCGATTGGGAATCGGCGCGCTGCTCGGGTTGGGTGATTTTCGCGCCGAGGCGATCGCCCTGATGCTGCACGCGGAGTACCTGCTGAAACGATTCTGGCGTTCCCAACTCACGATCAGCATCCCGAGGCTGAGAAAACGAGCCGATGGGGGTCGTATACCCAATCCGCTCAGCGATCTCAATCTGGTGCAGTTGCTGCTCGCGCTGCGGATTCATCTGCCGGAGGCCGGCTTGGTTCTTTCCACGCGCGAGCCGGCCGATTTGCGGGATCAGTTGATTCGCTTGGGGATTACCCAGATGAGCGCCGGTTCGAGGACAGAGCCCGGCGGATACCGTCGAGCGACTCCGGCCGGGGAGCAGTTTGCCGTGACGGATCGGCGCAGTCCGGCCGAAGTCGTCGAGGCGGTTTGCCGGGCCGGCTTCAATCCGGTCTGGAAAGACTGGGACAGGGAGATGAACCAGGGGGTCTCGCATTGAATATCTCGCTGAATGGGAAACAGCGCGAAGTCGAAGCGGACTTGTCGCTGTCCGGGCTGCTGAAGGAACTCAAACTGAGTCCTGATACGCTGTGTGTCGAACATAACGGTCGGATCGTTCATCGCGAGCATTTTCATAAGATCGTCTTGAAGGATGGCGATGCTCTGGAGTTGGTGCGCTTCGTGGGAGGCGGCTGATGAGAGCAAACGCCCAGTTGCTTGATTCCAAACCATACTCCGGGATGTGCGACCGGCTCGCGCGTGGAACGGCTATTGTCCGACCTATGAGCGGATACTCCCTGAGTTCGTTAAGAAAAGCCGACGACCAGAAAAAATAAATCATAAAAAACAGTAAAATCGTACTTGACAGCTATCGGTGCGTATGAAATAGTTAAGCATATTAATTGAATTACTACAGAAAGCCACGCTCGAGATTCGGGGATTAAACATGATCAATGATGCGCACGAGATGGAAACATTAAGGAGCGTCAGCATGATGATGGGCATGCGATGTAGTCTGGCCGCCTGTCCGGGAGGAGAGGCTATGCCGAGCTATTGACACACTCAAGTAAAGACAGTCGGTATAGCCCACAGCCGGAAGGCGGTCTGTGGGTTTTTTGTTTCCAGGGTTTGAATGGCCCGCGAAAAAAAAGAGGAGAAGAGAAAATGGCGACGAAAGGAATCAACACACTGGCATTGCACGCGGGGCAGCAGCCGGACCCCACGACCGGAGCGAGGGCGGTTCCCATCTATCAGACGACGTCCTACGTGTTCAAGAGCGCGGAACACGCGGCGAACTTGTTCGCCCTGAAGGAGTTCGGGAACATTTATACCCGGCTGATGAACCCAACTACGGATGTCTTCGAGCAGCGGATAGCCGCCCTCGAAGGCGGAAGCGGCGCGCTGGGCGTGGCCTCGGGGCAGGCGGCGGAAACGTACGCCCTGCTGGCGATCACGCGGTTGGGGGACGAGATCGTCTCGGCGAATAACCTGTATGGAGGAACCTATCAGCTCTTCCATTATACCTTGCCCAAATTGGGCCGCACGGTGAAGTTCGTCGATTCGCGCGACCCCGGCGCGTTCCAGCGGGCGATCACGCCCAGGACCCGGGCCGTCTATGCGGAGACGATCGGCAATCCAAAGCTGGACGTGCCCGACTTCGAAGTCCTGGCGAAGATCGCTCATGAGGCGGGTATCCCGCTGGTCGTGGACAATACCGTCGGGGTGGGGCTGGTCCGGCCGATCGACTACGGAGCGGACATTCTGGCCAACTCCGCCACCAAGTACATCGGCGGTCACGGCACCTCGATCGGCGGGGTGATCGTGGATTCGGGGAAGTTCCAGTGGAACAACGGCAAGTTCCCGGAGTTCACCGAACCCGATCCGAGCTATCACGGGCTGAGATACTGGGACGCGCTCAGCAATGTCCCGGGGATGGGCAACGTGGCTTTCATTCTGAAAGTGCGCGTGACCCTGCTCCGGGACCTCGGCGCGGCGCTCAGTCCCTTCAACGCCCACCAGTTCCTGTTGGGACTGGAGACGCTGCCCCTGCGGCAGCAAAGGCATTCGGCCAACGCGCTCGAGATAGCCCGCTGGCTGAAGAAACATCCACTGGTAAGCTGGGTGGTTTATCCCGGACTGGAGGATGGTCCCAGCCATAAAATCGCCTCCCAGTATCTGAAAAAGGGCTTCGGGGGACTGGTCGGCTTTGGCATCAAAGGGGGGCTGGAGGCCGGGAAGCGATTTATCAACTCGGTCAAGCTGCTGTCGCATGTGGCCAACATCGGGGACGCCAAAAGCCTGGTGATTCACCCGGCTTCGACCACGCATCAGCAGTTGACCCCGGCGGAACAGCAGGAGACCGGGGTGACGGAGGACTACATCCGGCTCTCGATCGGGCTCGAGGACGTCGAGGACATCAAGGCGGACATTGATCAGGCATTGAAGAAGGCGACGGAATAGTCCCGGCGAAAACCGCCGAGCAAAACCGCGAACAGAGAGGGGGCCGGGTACCGCCGGTTCTCGACCAGGCCGCGCATTTCTTATGGTGACGGGATAACGCATGACTGAAAAAAAGCCGACAATTCAAAAAGACGGCGTGGGGATCGTCCGGACCAACTGCTTCACGTTTGACGGACTCCGGCTGGAAAGCGGCGTAACGTTCGGTCCGATCACGATCGCCTATGAAACTTACGGCGCGCTGGAGGGGGACAAGGCGAACGCCATCCTCATCCTCCATGCCCTTTCCGGGGATGCCCACGCCGCCGGGTTTCATGAGGGAGAAAATATCGCCGGATGGTGGGACTCCATGATCGGCCCGGGCAAGGCCTTCGACACGGATAAGTACTTCGTCATCTGCTCGAACGTGCTGGGGGGCTGCCAAGGCTCCACCGGCCCTTCCAGCATCAATCCGAAAACGGGAAAACCCTATGCGCTCGATTTTCCCCTGATTTCCATCGGCGACATGGTCGATTGCCAGAAGCGCCTTGTTGAACACCTGGGGATTGACCCGTTGCTTTCGGTCGCCGAAGGTTCGATGGGAGGAATGCAGGCGTTATCCTGGTTCGTCAAGTCTCCCGATAAAATCCGAAGCGCCATACTCATTGCGACGGCGGCGCGCCATTCTCCCCAGCAGATCGCCCTCAATGAAGTCGGCCGGCAGGCAATCATGGCGGACCCGAATTTCAAGTCGGGGAACTTCTACGGGAGCTCCCCTCCGGCCAAGGGCCTCGCCGTGGCCAGGATGATCGGCCATATAACCTATATGAGCGACGTCTCCATGACCGAGAAGTTCGGGAGACAGAAAAAAGGCGGAGCACGCGCGCATAAGTTTACCGAAGATTTCGAGGTCGAGGGATACCTGCGCTATCGGGGCGATAATTTCGTGAAACGATTTGACGCCAATTCGTACCTCTATATCACCAAAGCCATTGATAACTTCGATGCTTCGGGAGGAAAACCGCTGGCGGACGCGCTCGGGGGGGGTCAGGGCAATGCCCTGGTCATCGCCTTCAAATCCGACTGGTTGTATCCGGCCCACCAATCCAAGGAAATCGTCACGGCCTTAAAGCGCGCGACCATCCCGGCAACGTACTGCGAGATCGACTCCACGTACGGGCATGACGCGTTTCTCCTGGAGATCGAGGAGGAGACTCACCTCATCCGGCATTTCTTGAGAAAGGTGTCCCATGGATATGAGGCGGTCGATACGTATGAAATCTAACGGAGATAGGATCGACCACCGCGTGATCGCGGAATTGATCGCGCCGCGCTCATCGGTCCTGGACCTTGGATGCGGCGACGGGGAACTCCTGCGCCTCTTGATCAAGGAGAAAAACGTCCGGGCGCAGGGGATCGAGATAGACGAAGGGGCGATATACAAATGCGTGGCCAAGGGCCTTAATGTATTTCATGGAGACATCGACAGCGGCCTGGCCGAGTATCAGGACAAGTCTTTCGATTACGTTATCCTCAATCAGAGCCTGCAGCAGGTGAGGCGCGTCGAAACGGTGCTGGAAGACGCCTTGCGGGTGGGTCGGAAGGTGATCGTGGGATTTCCCAATTTCGCCCACTACCGGGCGCGGTGGCAGCTATTCTTTCTCGGCCGGGCGCCCGTGACCGGCGCCTTGCCCTATCAATGGCACGAAACGCCCAACCTCCATTTTTTAAGCATCTCCGATTTTAGATCGTATTGCCGGTTGAAAGACATCGTCATCGAACGCGCTGAATACTTCTCGGTGGGAAAGCGCGTTGTCTTTTCCCCAAACCTATCGGCGCAGGTCGGGATATTCCTCATATCTAACCGGTTCTCTCGCCGTATCGTCCCCGGCAGTAATCCAGGAGTCCTCTCCGCCAGGCCCTGATCTTCGGCCCGCGGGAAGGCCCGGCAGTGACGGCGGCGAAGATTAAGGTGTAGACGACGATCAGGAGGTTTCGTATCCCCCGGCCTGCCGGGCTGAGCGGATATTGCCGGTTGATGAGCAGGAGGTGGTTCCGGGTCGAGTAGTAGACGACGGTCTCGGAATGCTCCCCGCCCATGGAGCCGCTCACGTGGTGATAGACGCGGGATGCGGGAACGGTGACGGTCAGGTAACCCTTTTGCCGGGCCCGGAGGCAGAGGTCGACGTCCTCGAAGCAGAGAAAATAGTCTTCATCAAAGCCGCCGGCCTCCCGGAGCATCTCCCCTTTTAAAAGCATGGCCGCGCCGCTGACGGCGTCGGCCGGTCCGCCGCCGTCGGGAAGACCGCGGTCCGGCCGATTCTGGAAGGGCGTGTAAATCCTCCCGCTCAGCCGGTGGACGGCGATCCCCTGGCTCCAGACCACATCCGGCCGGGAGCGGTAATAGACCCGCGGCCCCAGGATCCCGGCCCGGGGATGGCGCTCGGCGGCTTTCAGGAGTTCGGAGAGGAAGCGGGGGTCGGCCACCGTGTCGTTGTTGAGAAGACAGACATACCCGGCGCCCGCGGCGAGCGCTTTCTCGATCCCCAGGTTGTTTCCCCCCGCGAACCCGCGATTGACCGGGGAGGAGATGATCTCCACCCCGGGAAAGCGTTCGGCCGCCGCGTCCGCCGTGCCGTCGGTGGAGCCGTTATCGACCACGATGATGGCCGGGCGGGGAGGCTCGATCTTCTCCAGGGAGGATAAACACTCCAGGAGGTCATCCTTCCCGTTCCAGGTGACGATGACGATGGCGACTTTCGGCATGCTATTTAAACCGCGAATCCGGCCCTTCGATAAACTCAGGATCTTCAACGAATCTTCGCGGATGGTTACCCCGCCGCGGTATCTAAAAACAGTTAATATGAATGTGATCGGATATGAGGGGGTGGATGTCTGTTTGTTGGACGTTCAGCTTTTATCCCGATCTTCTGACTCCTGGCTTTTGTCTTTGAACGCTGAACGTTCAATGGTGGACGTTTGTTCTTCTCCCCGTCCTTCATCCATCGTCTCTCCGTCCTTCTTGAGCGCCAGTGCCTGGGTCAGCCGCTTGACCTGGTTGGTGAGCTGGGAGATCTTGACCGAGACATGGAGGTTGATGAAGACCATGAACATCAGGCCGAAGAAGAAGACGGTGTTGATGGGGAGTTCTATCCCCAGGAGCCCGGTGAGGGAATAGAGAAAATTTTGCCAGAGGGAGAGAATCAGGATGACGGTCCCGATCAGCACCCATAACCAGGCGTACTCCTCGCGCAGTTTCCGTCGCCGGACCGTGTCAATAATAAATATCAAAAGGCCCACCGCCATCACCACCGCCAGTATCTTTTGTTTCAGGAGCACGGCGTCCCTCCTTTACGGGCCCGGTTGATCCCGCTTGAATCGCAAGCTGGCGACAAAAGTGGAGAGCAGCATCTTGTAGATGTAGTAGATGATGGTCCACCCCCGGTGCAGGCTGCGGGACCGGGTCTCCCCGACCGTGATCGGTATTTCCCGGATCCGCAGGCCCCGGAAATGGGATGAAATAATGACGTCGGCGTCGGGGAAGTGCTGTGGATAGTAACCCTCGGTAAAAATCTTCAGCGCCCTCCGGTTCATGCCCCGGAAGCCGGAGGTGGGGTCGGTGATCTTCCGCCGCAGGACGAGCGAACAGATCGCGCTGAAGAGCTTCATCCCGATTTTCCGGGCCGGGGAGAGGCGGTAGGTATACTCTCCCAGGAAACGGGAGCCGACGACCAGGTCGGCCTCGTTCCCCCGGAGCGCGGCCAGAAAGAGGGGGACCTCCCGGGGGGAGTGCTGGCGGTCGCCGTCCAGATGGACAACGTAATCGTATCCGTGCCGGAGGGCGTAGAGAAAGCCGGTCTGGCGGGCGGCGCCGTCGCCCAGGTTGAAGGCGTGGCTGACGACCAGTGCCCCCCCGGCCCGTGCCTCATCCGCCGAGCGGTCGCGGGATCCGTCGTCAACGACCAGGACATCCATGTCCGGGTAGAGTCCCCGGATCTCCGCCACCAGCTTTCGGATGTTCCGGCGCTCATTGAAGACCGGGATCAGAATTAAGACCTTTTCCCGGTGGTTGGTTGTTGCGTTATGATCCATTGTCAAGCGGTAGATGAGGATTATAAATAAATCACAAAATCCAAGCACCAAAATACAAACAAATCTCAGATAACAAACACCACATTACAAACCTGGTAACACTTTAGTTCTTTGAAAATACCGCCCATCCACCTCGCTGCCACGCTCCACGTGGTAGCGAATCAATTTTCTTTCCCACGCGGAGCGTGGGAAAGAGGTAAAGAGCTAAAGTGTTATCAAACCTGTTTGGGATTTGGAATTTGGTATTTTTAGTTTCGGGCAATCTTAATTGGTTATAAAAACCCATCTAATACCGGCTCAAGATTTATCCGTAGCAACAATACTCTGGTACGCTTTCTCCATCTTCGCCCGGCCTTTTTCCCGGCTGAACTCCCGCTCCGCCCATGTTCTCCCCGCCTGCCCGAGGCGGCGGGCCTCGTCGGGCGACTTCAGCAGCCGGATGACCGCGCCCGCGAAGTCCTCCGGCCGGTCGGCGATCATGATCTCCGATCCGTCCCGGGCGCCGATCCCGGCATTGGCCGCCCGGCTGGCGACGACCGGGCACCCGGCCGTCATCGCCTGGACGATCTTCAGTATGATCCCGCCCGCGACCCGGAGCGGGACCACCAGCAGCGCGGCGGAGGACAGGTACGGGTCGATCCGCTCGACCTCCCCGGTGACGATGAAATCATCGGAGGAGAGAGCCCGGATCCCTGCCGGAGGATTCGCCCCGACCACCAGGCAGCGCGCCTCCGGGCATTCCTTCCGGACCAGGGGCATGATCTCCTTCTTCAGCCGGATCGCCGCGTCCCGGTTCCCGGGCCGGTGCATGGCTCCGATGAAGAGAACGGCGGCCTGCTCTCTCTGCTCTTCCGGCCTCCGCAGCAGGTTTTCGTCGAGGAGGGGCGGCATGATGAACGTATTGACCCCGATGTCCCAGGCCTCGACCGCGCGCCGGTCCTTCAGGGACATGACGAAGACGTTCCCGCACCAGATCGAGTACCATTTTTCCCAGTACCGGCTCAGTTTCCATTGGCGGTAATAATAGTATTTTTTCAGGCCGCCCGCAATCCGGACCTGCTGCCGGAGAACATCGCTGGCCAGGTCCTGGAGGACCAAGATGCGGGGGATCTCCGCCGGGATCAGCCGGGCGTATTGCCCCATGTGGAAATTCTCGAACTGGATGCAATCGAAAGAACCGTCCCTGATCATGTCATGAAGGTTCCCGAGAAGCGGTTTCGAAGAGGTGGCGGCGACCGCGAAGGGGCGGGAGAGAAGGAGCGGCACCCTCCTCAGCCGGTTCAGGAACCCCCGCTCGCCCGGGACCGTTCTGATTTTCTCAAAAACCTCACCGGCGGCCGGGAGGGAGGGGAGATCTTCCTCCCGGATAAAGGAGAGCAGTGAGAAGGCGTGCGAGCCGGAGAGTTCCTTTGCCCATTGAAAGGTATGCCGGCCGCCGCCGTGCCGCGCTCCGGCCGACGGGAAATCGGATGTGACCAGGAGGATCCTCATATTATTTTTCCTCCGGAAAAACAATAAATAATAGTATACTGCCACAAAGGAACAATCCCGGGTAGATTATTTCTTGTCAGACAGACGGTGCATTTATTAAAACGATCAACCGTCTGGAACAATAATTGGTTAATGTCCATGTTTTCCGATCGATACCGGATAGCAAAAATCGCGGGGCTGGCAATCCTGCTGGCAGCGCTGGCCTGGTACGCGGATGCCGCTCAAAAGGTGCTGACCTATTCGGAGTGCCTGAGCGACCCGGAGCGCTTCGACGGGAAAGAGGTGCCCATCTTTATGGAGGCCCGGATCCTGGAAACGACCCCCGGCTCCATCCGGATTTCTCAGCCCGACGGTCCCCTCGATCTCCTGGTCCCCCCCCATTTCCAGGGCATGGTACCGGCCGGGGCTTCCCTGGAGGACGTGAAGCCGGGGCAGTCCCTGGAGGCCGTTGCCGTCTTCCGTCGTCCCCGCTTCCTGGAACTGAAGGCCTTCCGCAGCGCTCAGCTGCGGAAGTTTAAGATCTTCGTCTCCATCTTCCCGGTGGTGCTGGTCGCCTTTTTCCTTTTCCGGACGATCCGCTGGGAAAACGGGCGGCTGATCATAAAGGAAGTGCCTAAAGTGAACTTCAGCCAAAGGCTGATCCGCCTCCGGCGGAAAAGTGCCTAAAGTCAATGCTTTGACCCAGCCGAAGACTGACATATATTTATGCGGAGAGGCGATTTATTTAATTCAAAGAACATCACCCGAAGGGACCGGGTAAATGCGGGTATCGGGTGTAGCGAAGCGAGGCGTTATTAATCCGACCGTTGTAGTATTTACAGCAAGGATTGCGGTCATTGCGAGCGTTAGCCGAAGCCGCGAGCAAAGCGTGGCGGGAAGCAATCTCTTGCTGTGCATATAGTTGAGATTGCGTAGCCTGTCCCGAGCGATA
>JAZDIV010000152.1:0-32562 GCA_043804695.1 PVC group bacterium
GGTCTGCTCCACCGGCGACCCGTAGGGGAGGACCGCTGTCACCATGGCATAATCCGACTCCACCCGGGGCATCAGCTCGGTCCCGATCCGTTTCCCCGCCACGTAGCCCAGGACCAGGACCAGGAGCGCCGCCGCCCCGGCCACGACCAGGTAGCGGTACTGGAGCATCCGGTCCAGGAAAGGGGAGTACTGGGACCGGACCAGGCGGTAGAACCAGGCACTGAAGACCCGCTGTCGCCGGGTTATCCCTTTCAAAATGAATTCGAGGAAACGGCCGTGCGAGAGATGAGAGGGAAGAACGAGGAGGCATTCAACCAGGGAGATACTGAAGACGGAGATGACCACGACCGGGATCACCTTCCAGATCTTCCCCATCACCCCGGGCACAAAAAGCAGGGGGCAGAAGGACACGATGTTGGTGAGAACGCTGAAGATGACCGGGACCTTCACCTCCCGGGCCCCGGTGATCGCCGCCTGGATCGGGCTCATCCCCCGCTGGCGGTGCTCGTAGATGTTCTCCGCCACCACGATGGCGTCGTCAACCACGATCCCCAGGGCGATGATGAAGGCGAACATCGACATCATGTTGATCGAGACATCCACTCGGGGGAGAAAGAGAAAGGCTCCCAGGAAGGAGATGGGGATCCCCATCATCACCCAGAAGGCCACCCGGGGCTGGAGAAAGAGCCCGAGGAGAAGCAGAACCAGAAGGAGCCCCCAGAAGCCGTTGGTGAGGAGAAGGGAACCCCGCTGCCGGTAGGACTCCGAGCTGTCGTTGCGAACGTCGATCTTCACGCCGGGGGGATAGCCGGCGTTGAGCGTGTCCATCACCTCCCGGGCCGCCGCCGCGACCCGGGTCGGGGTCTGATCGCCGACCCGGTAGACTTCGAGTTGGATGCAGGGATCCCCGTCATAGGTGGCGAAACGCTCGCTGTCCTCGAACCCGTCGGTGATCTCGGCGATCTCCCCGAGAAGAACCTGTCCCCCGTCCCCGGTCCCGATCACGGGGAGAGAGGCGAACTCCTTTCCGAAGTCACGGCGGTCGCTGATCCGGACCAGGATCTCGCCTCCCTCGGTCTTGATCCCGCCTCCCGCCGTCTCCAGCGCCGACTTCCTGACCAGGTCGGCCACCTCCGGTATGGTCAGGCCGTACTCCCGGAGCCGGTCCCGGTCGATCGAGATCCCGATCTCGTAGTCCCGGGCCCCCCCCAGCTCGACCTGGGTGATCTCCGGGTTCTGAAGGAGCCGGTCCCGGGCTTGCTCGGCCAGTTCCCGCAAGACGGGCTCGGGCAGGTTGCCGTGGAGGGCCAGGTCGATGACCTGATGCTGGTGCGTGACCAGGACCACGCTCGGCTCCTCGGCTTCCTCGGGGAAGGTGGTGATCCGGTCCACCTCCTGCTGGATCTCCTGGTAGACCTTCTGGTTGTCGGCGGCGGCCAAAAGTTCGACGCTGACCGTCCCTCCGCCCTCGCGGGCCACCGAGCTCACCTCGTCCACCCCCTCCAGCCCCCGGACCGCCTCTTCGATCGAGAGGATGATCCCCTGCTCGATCTCCTCGGGGCTGGCCCCCCGGTAGGTAACGCTGATCCTGACGACATCGAGGTCGAAGTCGGGGAAGATCTCCTGCTTGATCGAGAAGGCGCTCAAAAGGCCGCCGCAGAGGAGAGTGAGCATCAGCAAGTTGGAGGCGACCGGGTGCCCGATCATCCAGGCGATCGGTCCCTTCTGATCCTGCGTGTTGGTGGCGCCGATCACTGCTCATCCTCCCCGGGACGATCGACAACCCTGAGCAGCATCCCCTCGACCGGGGCGGCGAGGTCGCTCACCACCAGGAGCCGCCCCGGCTCCAGGCCGTCTCGGACCAGGACCCGGTCTTTTCCGCCCCAGGCGATCTCGACCGGCCTGATCTCGAGGCGGCTGTCCTCGCTGATCAGCCATACTTTCCCCGCGCCCCGCAGCGCCCTGCGGGGTATCGGGAACACTTTCTCCATCTTTCTGCCCCGGATCTGAGCGCTCACGTACATCCCCAGGAGCAGGTAACGGTCGGGATCCGCGAGCGGGCCTGGCACCGAGACGATGGCCCGGGCCAGGCGTCCCTTCTCCTCAAGGTCGGCCTGCTTCCTGATCACGCGCCCGTCCCACTCCATCCCCTCTTTCTGTCGTCCGGCCGGATTCAGTTTTACCGCGGCTCCTTCTTCGCCCGTCCCGGCCGAGAACATGGCCAACCCGGCGACCGGGAGCGTCAGGCTGACCCAGAACTCGTCGGTTCCGGCCAGGGTGCCGAGCACGGTCGAGGAAGAGACCTGGGTCCCGACCTCCACGTCCTTCGTGAGCACGACCGCGTTAAAAGGGGCCGGGACCGATGTCCGCGCCAGATCCAGCTCGGCCTGCTGAAGAGCCGCCCGGGCGGAGGAGAGGGCGGCCTCGGCCTGCTGGAGCTGCGGCAGCCGCAGCGCCAGTTCACTGTCGAGTTCGGCTGTTTCCACCCGGTCGCTCAGAAGCGACCATTCGTGACGGGCGATGTCCTGCCGTCCCATCTCGATCCGGTATTCCTGTTCAGCCTGTACCACCTGCGCCTTCTGACGTTCCACCGCCAGGCGGTAGTCTTCCGGGTCTATCCGGAGCACCTCTTCCCCGGCCGCCAGCCGTCCCCCGGGGACGAACGAGGGGTTCATCCGGACAATCTGCCCGGAGACCCGGGACTGGAGACTGACCTGGTGGGCCGGGACGACCGTGCCCGTGGCCTCGATGATTACTTCCCCGTCTCCCCTGACCAGGGGTGCCGCCTCGACCAGGGCGGCCCTCTCCTGGGGAGGCCGGACGGCGGGGCGGGGGGCGGTCCTGATCAGACGCCAGGCGACTCCGATGGCGACGAGAAGGATCAGGAGGGAGAGAAGAAATACCCGGATCCGGGATGGGGACCGGGCCTTACTCTTGGTGTGATTATTCATGGTATGATTCCTTATCCCGTGAGTTATTCCCCCGCCGCGCCCCCGTTATTAACAGACGATTGAATGTGATTGGATATGATTGACCACGACGTTGAACGTTGAGCGTTGAGCGTTGAGCGTTGAAAGTTGAACGTTCATTTTTTCAACGTCCGGGCGAACACGGGGGTTCGCCCCTACAATTTGTTCGATATTCGGTATTCGATATTCTGCGGTTCGTTATTCGCTTTTCCTTCGTTATTCGGATTTCGTCATTTTTTCGTCATTCGTCATTTGGAATTCGTCCTTGTTTTCTCCCTCCTCTTCCCATCCTCCCCCCAGTGCGCGGTAGAGGCCGACCCGATAGAGAACAAGGTCGCGCTGCGCGGCCAGCATTTCCCGCTCCAGGGTCTGAACCGAGGTGAGGGAGGCGAGGACGTCGAGGTATTCGCTGTCCCCCTTGCGGTAACGGAGGAGGGCTTCCGCGAGCGCGTTCCTGGCGGCGGTCAGCTCCCTTCCCAGGGAGCCGATGTACTCACCCTGTTTCCGCTCCCGGACCAGCGCGTCCTCCACCTCCCGAAAGGCGTTGAGGACCGTCTCCCGGTAGGAGGCCAGCCATTCGTCGGAGACGGCGAGGGCCCGGTCGGCTTCGGCGGAGCGCCGTCCGCCGTCGATCAGGGGCGCCAGGAGGCCGGCCGCGAACCCGGCAAACCAGCTATTGAAGAGCTCGTTGAAATCATCGGAACGGTAGCTGGCCGACCCGGTCAGGGTCAGGGCCGGGAGACGGTTGGCCCGGGCCGCCGAGACCGCCCAGTCCGCCGATTCCAGGCGGAAAAAGGCGGCGCGGATGTCCGGCCGGTTCTCCAGGAGCATGGCCGGGAGACCGATCCGGGGCAGCGGCGTCAGTTCCGGCAGGCTATCGGCCGCAAGTTCCAGGTTGGCCCGGGGGGGTCTCCCCAGGAGAACGGCCAGTTCATATCGGGTTACGGACAGTTCAGCCTCGAGGAGGGGGACCAGGGATTCGGTCCCGGAGACGATCTGCTCCTGCTGGAAAACGGCGAGCGCGGTCGCCAGCCCCTTGCGCTGGCGGAGCAGGAGGAGCCGGAGGTAGGTCCGGTTGGTCTCGAGCTGATGCCCGACCAGTTCCAGCCGGGAGTGTAATTCCACCGCCCGCAGCCAGCGCTCGGTCACCTCTCCGGCCAGGGATATCCGGGCGGCGTCCAGGTCTCCGGCCGAGGCGGAAACCAGGGCTCCGGCCTGGCTTGCCGTCGATCGCACCCTTCCCCAGAGATCGATCTCGTAACTCGCGGCCAGCCCCAGTGAATAGTTTTCCGTGGTGGCGGTGGTCCGGTTCCCCGAACTGCCGCTTCGGGCCCGAATGGCCCCGCCGGCCGCGTTCAGGTCGAGTTCGGGGTAGAGCCCGGCACCGGCGATGACGGCATCGGCCCGGGCCTGGCGCAGCCGCGCCTCGATCCGGCGGAGGTCGAAGTTGCCGGCAAAAGCCCCCTCCATCAGCCGGTCGAGTTCGGGGCTTCCGAAGTCTTTCCACCAGTCGACGGAGAAATCGCCCGCCCCTCCCTCTTCGCTGAATTGCCCGGGAACTTCCGGCTCGAGCGGCTCCTCCCGCTCCGGGAGGAAGGAGCAGGAAAGGGGGAGCACCGCCGCCAGCAGCAGCGCAAACAAACAAAGTGATCGGGGGCTGTCGATGATCCTTCTCATCTGTTGTGACCCGGTTTCCCCGGCCCCCCCCCTGCTCCGGCTTTCTTCAGGGTGTTCGCGATCCTTCTGATCCCTCCTTCCGCGAACTCCTGCAGGCTCCTGATCAGCAGTTCCACTTTCGCGCTGTCCGGAGTTTTCCCGGCGAAAATTCGCTGGCGGGCCCTGCTGCCGATATTGAGGAATACGCACATGCTGTGAATGTGGCTGGCTGCCCGGTGGACCTCGATACTGTCCAGGGGGAGACCGAGGATGGCGCTCACCGCCGCCTCCAGCCGCCGGATCCGGGGGAGAATGAAGCGGGTGAACAGCCGCTCGATTAATTCTCCCTCCATGTTGATGTCTTTCCGCACCAGCCGGGGAAAACAGCCGCCGGGGCCCTCGTCGAATATCATCAGGACGATCCGGCGGATGTGCTCCCGGAGATACTGCGCCGGGCTTGCCCCGGGATCGATGATCCCGTATTTTTCGTTGGCCGCCGCCTCCGCGTGCTCCCAGGCGGCCTCGTAGAGATGCTCCTTGTTGCCGAAGTAATAATTCACCGCCGCGATGTTCGCTTCCGCGGCCCGGCAGATGCCGGCGATGGTGGTATTCCGGTACCCGCCGGCGGCAAAAAGCCGGCAGGCGGCCTCCAGTATCCTTCTCCTGGTGTTTGTCTTCATGTCATGGACATATCCTGCACGCCCTATGAAACGAAAAATTCAAACATAAGTTTGAAATAGATATTTTATTCTTTCCCTGAAGTCAAGTATTTTTTTATATTCTATTTTGTAATCATTTCCGGCCCGCGAACGACAAGTAAAAATATGTTGTAGCCGCATAAATAAAGTAACGAGCTGCGCTCGCTGCTTTATAATGGACCCGACTTCGTCGGGTCTGTTGGTTAACGATACTATTATCATAGAGGCAACACTTCTAATAAGGCCTTATAACCTCAGCCAACGTTTTACCTCTAAAGCATGGGTTATCTGTAGACTGAAATCTGCATAGCTATTATTGAAATTCCGAAGCAGCAAGGTTACTATTTGCAATATGTTGAACGATAAGTATCATCCAGGATAACTGCTATAATGCTTTGATTGAGTGTCAGAGAGAGAAGGGTGATGACCCCGGAAAGGAAAAATACCATGTGCAGTCTGGAAACAATCCGGGTCGAAGGGAGGGCGGCATGATCTTTATCCAGGGAATGCGCCGGCTGCTTCCGCTTTTCCTGCTGGCTGCCTGCCCGGTCTTCCTGTCCGCGGAGGAGGCGGAAGTTCCGCTCACCTGGGAGGAGTGCGTGGCGTCGGCCCGGCAGCACAACCCCGGCCTGAAAGCGGCGGAAGCGGCGGTGGAACAGGCCTCCGCGACCAAGGGCAAGACGAGGAGCAGTCTCCTCCCCTCGGTCAGCTTCGGTCTCGACGCCGACCGGTCCAAAACGTCCGGCGATGATCCGGGGGATTCCTACGGATATTCCCTGAGCGCCCGGCAGCTTCTTTTCGACGGTTTAAAAAGCTGGTATGATCTTGATCAGTCTGACCGGGACTTTATCTCGTCACTGTACAGCTACGATGTGACCTCGTCGACGATCCGCCTGAATCTGGCCACCGCCTTTATCGAATTGCTGAGGTCCCAGGGGTGGCTGGAGATCTCCCGCGACATTATCCGCCGCCGGAGCCAGCAGCTGGAGATGGTCAAGCTCCGCTATGAGGCCGGCCGGGAGCACAAGGGGGCGTTGATGACGTCCCGGGCCAATTACGCCCAGGCCGAGTTTGATCTCACCCAGGCGCGGCGGGACATCCTCCTGGCCCGGCAGCAGCTGGTAAAAGAGATGGGGCTGACCGATGTTCTACCGTACCGGGCGGAGGGCGATCTGGCGGTCGCCGTCGGCGTCGCGGGCGATCAGGATCCGACCCGGCTCGCCGCCTCTCATCCCGCGGTCCTGATGATGACCGCCCGGAAAGAGGCCGCCGAATACGCGGTGAAGTCTGCCTGGTCCCAATTCTTCCCCGAGGTTTACGGCACCGCCCGGATCGGCCGGAGCGATTCGGAGTGGCCGCCCGCCTCGGAGTCCTGGGCGCTGGGGATCAGTCTCTCGCTTCCCCTCTTCGAAGGGGGCGGGAGGATCGAGGAGAAGATCCGCGCCTCGGCCGCCCTCCGGGGGGCAGCCGAGGAGGAGAGGAGCGAGCTGGACGGCGTTCTCTACACCCTCCGGGAGCGATGGAAGGATCTGAACGACGCGGTTGACCGCCTGACGGTCCAGAAGATGTACCTGGACGCGGATCAGGAGCGGTCCCGGATCGCCGAGGCCCAGTACGGAAACGGGTTGCTCACGTTCGACAACTGGATCATCATCGAGGACAACCTGGTCAGGACCAAGAAAACCTATCTGGAAGCTCAGGCCGCCGCCCTGGCGGCGCAGGCCCGGTGGCTGAACGCGCAGGGGGTGCCTCTCGTTCCGGGGGGCGTTTTCGAGGGGAGCCGATAAAGGAGATGGGGAAGTTATGACAAAAAAGAAGATGTTCGTGCTGCTGGCCGCCGCGGCGGCGGCCGCCGTTTTCGCGATCATTGTCCTTTGGCAGCTCTCTTCCGGCGTCGGCCCGGAAGAATCGGTCGTGGAAGTCCCGGCGACCAGGGGAGACATCGTGGTCTCCATCTCCACCACGGGGGTGGTTGAGCCCCAGAATCGCCTGGAGATCAAGCCGACGGTGGCGGGCCGGATCGAGAAGATCATGGTCGTTGAAGGCGACCGGGTGAGCGCCGGGCAGGAGCTGGCCCTGCTCAGCTCGACCGATCGGGCGACCCTGCTCGATGCCGCCCGGAAGCAGGGAGCGGAAGCCCTTGCTTACTGGGAGGAGGTGTACAAGGCCAGCCCTCTGATCGCCCCCATCGCCGGCGAGGTCATCGTCCGGGCGGCGGAGCCCGGTCAGACGGTCGCCGCCTCCGACCCGGTCCTGGTTCTCTCCGACCGGCTGATCGTCACCGCCCAGGTCGACGAGACCGATATCGGGGGGGTGAAGGTGGGCCAGCCCGCGTTCGTCAGCCTGGACGCCTACCCGGAGACCAGGATCAGGAGCGTGGTGGATCACATCGCCTATGAATCGGAGGTGGTGAACAACGTCACCATCTACCAGGTCGATATTCTCCCCGAGTCGATTCCGGATATCTTCCGTTCCGGGATGAGCGCCAATGTCGAAATCCTGAAGGAGGAGAAAAGGAACGTGCTGACTCTCCCCGAGACGGCCGTCCGCCGGGGCCGGGGGAGCAGTTCCGTCCTTGTCCGCCGGTCGGCGGGGGCGGCGCCGGAATCGCGGGAGGTGGAAACCGGGGTCTCCGACGGGGAGAATGTGGAGATCATCTCCGGCCTGGAAGAAGGGGAGACGGCCCTGATCGTTCCCCGGAAGCAGGCGTCGGCCGAACGGCCGGCCTCCGGAACAAATCCCTTCCTGCCCGCCCGCGGCCGCCGCCACTGAGGCATTCGAGAGCCGGGATTCATTCCTCGTTCGCCAGGCAACATGGAAACCACCGGCTCGGGCCGGACGCGCCCCCGACGTGCGTTATCCAAATACGGTGGATTTCATTGTTGTGCCATGGCATTGTTTACGCGTATACCAGTCGGCCCTTCGGTTGCGGAACGGGCCGACCAAGCTCCTTGGCCGTTTTAATCCACTCCTGAATGATTTGCTCCGCGTTCGCGAGAGCCTCATGGTATGTCTTGCCGTCTGCCATGCAACCCGGGAGTTCCGGCACCTCGGCGACGAACGCGTCATCTTCCTCACTCCAGAAAATAATGATCTCGTATCTTGAATCCATGATCATTCCCCCAATCTCAGATTGTATTGCAAAATTACGCCACGCACCTGCTTGACTTGGTACGCTTTTCCTTTGCCGTTTTTGGGATGCAGGTTCAGGATCTCTTCTACTCCGGTCATTGTGAAGATGTGGTGGTCTCCTCTGATGCGTTCATCAAACCCGATCTGCCTGAGAAGTGCACACAAACCGTCAAAGGGCACATTGGCGTCCGATCGGCGCATCAGAATATGCCGGTATAGTTTCTCGTGCTTTCCCATGGCGATACGAAAGTAACTGTTGACCTTTATAGGCTATTTCATTCTCTGGCCCAACATTATATTATTCACCGCTCCTCATGATTATTTTTGCATATCGGAAAAATAATTACAGCAAAAATACGATCAATACATCGATGCCATCCCTCCGTTCGCCGGACGGCGAACGACAAAGCTCACTGGAAGGGATGGAGCGCAGCGGAATTGCCAACCAGTAAAGCGCCTTGTTATATGCCTGCCTAATGCGCTATCCTTCTCGTGTATTTGAATAATCTTGCCATTTCTTCAAGTGGCATTTGCGGCTTTGGCCTCCTCCCGGATCTTCTCGTAGACCTCCTTGAGGAGGTGTTGGCTGACGGCCGCGCGGAACTGGTCCTCGTTCATGAACTTGGCCGTGATCTCCTCGTTCTGATCCATTCGATCGATAAAGAGCCCCTCCAGGGCCTTGCGGAAGACATAGCCGAAGTTTTCCATCGTATTGGCGAGCGCGGCTTGACGAAGACTGCTGTCGGCTACGGCATCCTCTCGTATCGACTCGAAAAAGAGCTGATCGCCAGGCTTGAACTCCGTCCCAAATCGCTCGTTGAGAATGTCGATCAGTTTGGACAGCTCGATCTCATCACCTCGGGTGACACCGGTTCCCACTGACGTGGGCCCCGACACCTCATAGCGCGCGCCCGGTTCCATGACGATGGAACCCTCGCCGATCTTCTGCAATCGGTAAAACTTGAGCGCCACGTCATCGTCAAAGTTATAGATCGGACCCCGGTCGCCCCGGGGAAGTTTGGTAAGCAGAAACCGGATGTATGAGTACAGCTTCTCCAGGTCGGAGTCCTGGAAGGGAATCACCTGCGACATGAACGAATAGAGGTTTCTGAAAGCGACCAGTGTCTTGCGGAACTTCTCGCGGACTTCTTCATCAAGATCATTGTATCTGCTTACCGCCGGATCGATGCAGGCGTTCATCCGGGCGTGGTCAGCGGGTGTTTGATTCCGTTTTGGTCTATAGAAGACCTTGCAGAATTCCTCGACCTCGGTCTGGTAGTAGACCTGATATCCGTCCAATTTGGCTTGAAGTTCATAAAGCTGTTTCGGCTCTGCCCGCTCGCCGATGATCGTCTGCTCGTAGTAGGGCTGGAAGGCCTCTAATATCTCTTCGGGTTCATTGACGAAGTCGAGAACAAAGGTGTCTTCCTTGCCCTGATGGGTGCGGTTGAGCCTGGAGAGGGTTTGAACCGCCTGAAGTCCCGCCAGCCGCTTGTCCACGTACATGGTATGCAAAAGCGGCTGATCAAATCCGGTCTGGTATTTCTCCGCCACAAGAAGCACCTGGTACTCTTCCGTTCCATAGCGTTCGGGAAGCTCCTTCTCGCGGATGCCGTGGTTCATGCCGACTTCCGTGTATTCCACGCCGGGTGCGTCCGGATCGATCACCGTGCCGGAAAAAGCGACCAGCGTCTTGATCCCCGTGTACCCTTTCTTGGCGATGTACTTATCGAAAGACTGCTTGTATCTGACCGCGTGGAGACGGCTGGAGGTGACCACCATCGCCTTGGCCTTTCCGCCGATCTTGTGCATGGTGAAGTGGCGGAAATGCTCGACCATGACCTCGGTCTTCTGGGCGATGTTGTGCGGGTGGAGACTCATGAAGCGGGCGAGCGCGCGGGCGGCTTTGCGCTTGTCCACCCGGGGATCGTCTTCGATGGACTTGATCAGCCGATAGTAGGTCTTGTACGTGGTGTAATTTTGGAGAACGTCGAGGATGAAGCCCTCGTCAATGGCCTGCCGCATGGTGTAGAGATGGAAAGGCTGGGGCTTGCCGTCCCTGTCTGCCGTGCCGGCACAGGCAGGCGCTCCCGGAGTGCCGAAAACCTCCAGTGTCTTGTATTTGGGTGTCGCGGTGAAGGCGAAGAAACTGATGTTGGGCTGATGGCCGCGCTTGGCCATGGCCTTGAGGATTTCCTCTTCGTAGTCGGGCAGTCCTTCTTCCTCGGCTTTCGCCCGGGCCTCTTCCTTGATGGCGGCGCCGGCGAGCACGCCCTTCAGTTCGGTGGCCGTTTCGCCGCCCTGGGAACTGTGAGCCTCGTCAACCACCACCGCGTACCTGCGCATGGGCAGATCGCTTATTTTCTCGGTAACGAAGGGGAACTTCTGGAGAGTCGTGATCACGATCGGCACGCCGGACCCGAGGGCTTCGGCCAACTGGGTCGAGTTGATATCGATTTTCCGGACCACGCCCTGCTTGTGCTCGAACTGGTAAATCGTGTTCTGGAGCTGCTGATCGAGTACCACCCGGTCCGTGACCACGATGATCGAGTCGAAGATCTTCTCGTCATTGTCATTGTAAAGACTGGCGAGCCGATGGGCCAGCCAGGCGATGGAGTTGGACTTGCCGCTGCCGGCGGAATGTTGGACGAGGTAATTGGTTCCGGTTCCGCGTTCGCGAGCGTCGGCCACGAGTTTCCGCACGCAATCCAACTGGTGGTAGCGCGGAAAGATCATCGTCTCCCGCTTCACCTTCCTGCCGCCTGCCTGCGCCGTGCCTTGCGCGGCAGGCAGGCGGAACTGTTTCTCCTCGACTTGCAGATGGATGAACCTCGCCAGGATGTCGAGGAAGCTGTGCCGCTCCAGAACCTTTTCCCAAAGGTAAGCGGTCTTGTAGCCGTCGGGATTCTCCGGGTTGCCCGCCCCTGTCTGCGTGCCACGCACAGGCAGGCCGCCTCCGCGGCCCATGTTGAAGGGAAGAAAACAGGTGCCGCGGCCGGAAAGCCGTGTGGTCATATAGGCCTCGTCGGTGTCCACGGCGAAATGGATCAATGTACGCTTTTTGAACTGAAAGATCGGGTCCGCCGGGTCGCGGTCATTTTTGTATTGCGTGATCGCATGCCGCCAGGTCTGGGCGGTCATGGGGTTTTTGAGCTCCAGCGTGGATACGGGGATACCGTTCAGGGCCAGGGTCACATCGAGGGTATTGCCGCCTGCCTGTCGCGACGCGGCCGATAGTCGTCCCGCCGCGTATTCCCGCTTGAGCCATTGACGACCGAAACCGGTTTTCAGTTCGTCTTCCCGCTTGACGGCACTCTCGCGGGACTCGAATGCCTCCCAATGAATGGGTTCCACAGGTAAGCGAGAAGCAGTCCATGTTACCTGCTTGGCGTGATGCTCACCAAGACGCCTTGGAAAGTTATCGGTTTGGCCAATGTAAAAGGAATCATCTATACACTTCAAAACATAGATGCAGAACTCTCCTGCCTTTGGTCGCGGCGCAGGCAGGTGCTTGGCCGAGTAGCGGAGCTGGCGAATGATAGTGAGGCGATTGGCCGTGTAGAGCTTTTGGGTGTCCGGGTTCATTCCGCTCGCCGGTGCGAAGTAGGCCACGCGGAAGAGCTTGCCGAAGCATTTGAACCCATGCCGAAGGACGGTGAGGCATCCCTCGTGTTCGGAATTGAGCGCCCGGCAGAGGTCGTCCAGGAGTGTGGCCTCGGCCTTGTCCTTCTGGATGCCCGCAAGGTATTCCCATTCCCCGGGCTGGGTTGTCTGGATGAAAGAAATCACATCCCGCGGGAAGAGGCCGCGTTGCGGGTCGTAAGTGTCCCGGTCGCCCTTTTCGTAACCGCCTGCCGTGATCAGGTGGTGTTCGATGGCGGTCTCGAATGCGTGTTCGGTATGTTGGCCCGGCATCAGGCATCCTCCGTTACAAGTCGTGTCGCCAGTTTGTCGCGAACTATGTCGCAATCCGTCGCGATTCTCTGTCGCGATATGTCGCGATAGTTCATAAGCCTTTACCTTTCAGTATATAAAGCGATTGCCTTGCCGCTCCCTTCCGCCCGACGAGACCCAGGTTTTCCATCTGCTGCAAATCCCGCTGGAGGGTTCGCCTGTTCATGCCAGGGCACAGGACCTCCATGTCCCGGATATGCATTTCGGCGTGGTCGAGAAGGAAACGCAGGGCCTTTGTCTGCCGCTCGTTCAACTTGTGTTGCCTGGCGATCAAGTCGGCCTTCATCGCCTTCTTGACGCATTCGGACACCTCGCCGAGCTGCGTGGCCAACCCATCGACGAAGTATTCGAGCCAGCCGGTCATGTCCATGCCGCGATCGCGCACGCCCTGGATCGCCGCATAGAACGCCGACCGGTCGCGGTCGTAATATTCGCTGATCGTGAACAGCCGCTTGAAATCGTACCCCGCCCGATACAGGCACAGCATCGACAGCAGACGCGACGTCCGCCCGTTGCCGTCCAGGAACGGGTGGATGTGGACAAGCTGGAACTGTGCCACGCCGCTGACCAGGACCGGATGCACCCCTGCCTGCGCCGCGTCCCGCGCCGCGGCAGGCAGGTGGCCCGACCCGTTGAGCCAGGCCACCAGCTCCTTCATCAGCACCGGCACGTCATGGGCGGGCGGCGGGGTGTAGACCGTCTGGCCCGTGGCTGAGTTGACCACGTAGTTCTGCACCGTGCGGTATTGACCCGGGGCGCCCTTGCCGCCGCGCGCTCCCTCGACCAGCCGCTTGTGAATCTCGCGGACCAGTCCCTCGGTGATGGGTGCGCCGCTGTCGAGGTATTCAGAGACGAACTTGAACGCCCGGCGATAGTTCAGCAGCTCCCGCGCATCATCCGGGTCGGCCTCGGGCACCGGCTCGCCGGCCAGCAACCGCTCGGCCTGGTCCAGCGTCAGGTGCGTGCCCTCGATGTGCGTCGTGTGGTGGGCTTCGAGCACCAGCGCCCGCTCGCCCATCGCCCGCACCCAGTCTTCCGACAGCTTTGCCGCCTCCAGAAACCCCCGGGCGCGTTCGATCCGCGTCAACGCCGCCGTGATAACGTTGGTGATGGTGAACTTGGGCTGCAAGCCGCGCTTGGCCATCATGCCACCTCCCCGCGAACATCGATCTTGCCCGTCACCGCCGCAGAGATGAGGGCGGTGCGATATTCTCGCAGCGTTTCGATGGAATGATTGATCATCTCATCCAAGGCATCGATCCGCGCCGTCTCGCGGTCGAGGAATGCGGCGATGGCTCGCTGCTCTTCTATGGAAGGCAGCGCAATGGGGATGTTCTCGATAACGTTCATGCCAATGTTCTGCTGGGTTCCGAAACTCCATCCGAGTTCAATGGACTGGAAAAAATTCTTCGATTTCATGAAGAAAAATACAAACGGTGTAATGGCCTTCTTGGGGTCTGGTCTGATTGCAGCGAGCGGCGACCAGATGTTGAACTCATCATCGGTATCTACAAACGCCACGTTACCAGTGGTAGCTCCGGATTTGATCAAGTAGATGTCACCTTTAAGAGGCTTGTATTTCTTTGAGAACCGAGCGTGATCTTCTGGCGAAATAAACCCTCGCATCTTTGCAAAATCAATCCTGTCATTCTTGATCGCTTCCGCAGAAATAAACGGGATACCCTCATCCAGTAGCTCGGGCGTTTCATGCGGGCCATCAGTTACTGGAACGATTGTAATCCTCTTTATGGCAATGACCTCCCAATGCTTCGGCACATCCCCCAGCCATTCGATGCCGGAGTCTTTCATCTTGGCATTGGGGTCGAGGCCTTTGGTGACGGCGTGGCTGATGAGAGCGGATCGCTTCTCCTGGAGGAGTTCTATCTGCCGCTGTTTCTTTTCGATCAGCCCATCAATCCGCGCCGTCTCGCGGTCCAGAAACGCTGCTATGGCACGTTGCTCATCGAGTGGAGGTGAAACCAAGTAGGTTGAGGTCAAGCAATCTCGGCTTAGTTCTGTGAATGTTGAGCCTTGCCCCAAAGATTGAAGTTTGGGACGTGCAGCGAAAAGCTGGTAGAAGAAGAAACGCCTGTCATCATCACCACGAAACACAAGGCTGCGACACCCCTGGTTCGTACACAAGCGGACACCCGCAATTACTAAATGCCCAATCGGTGCACGTGTAGACAGAACAAGACTGCCCTCAGCAGCAAGAGTCACTCCACAACTTGCATAACCTTCCTGGGTAATCATCCGGCTCGTGACATCTAATGTTGATCCACGCAGATTGCCAAGATCATCTGGCGTTGCCCACGGAATGTCGCCATCCCAATATTCCGGATTACCACTTTTAGGCGTCGCGCCGTTGAGGGTTGTGAATGTTCGCTTCAGTGCCTTGATCTCCCACTGCTCGGGCACATCCCCCAGCCATTCCACGCACGATGGCCTATAATGCGGATATGCGCGGCGGCTCATGACTTGCCCCCTTTGGCAGGCCCTTTTTTCCTGCTCCTCGGTTTGGCGAGCTTCTTCCGGGCGTCCTCCGGGCGAACCGTCAAGTTTTTCTTGACGGTTGCCTTTGTGGTTGCCTCGCCTGCGTCATCGCCCCGATTCTCGATAGCCAATCGGGAACGCTCAATGGCCTCATGCAGTTTGCGTTTCAGAACATCCTTAGGAGGTAATACAGTCAAGTACTCGGCGACGTGGATGCCGGAACGGCCCAGTTCGAGCAGTTCAATCTGTTCGGCATTCTTGCCCGCGCAGAGGATAATGCCCAAGGGTGAATCTTCGCCCGGCTTGCGCTCGTGTCTGTCGAGCCAGCGCAGGTAAAGCTCCATCTGTCCCTTGTGATCGGGCCGGAACTTGTCGAGTTTGAGTTCCACAACCACCAGACGCCTCAGATCGCGATGGAAAAAGAGCAGGTCCAGGTAAAAATCGTCATGATCCACGGTGATGCGTTTTTGCCGGGCGACAAAGGTGAATCCGATGCCCAACTCCATGATGAATGCTTCCAACTCGCGCAGGATGGCCGCTTCCAGATCTTTTTCCTGAAATGCTCCTTTGAGTCCGAGAAAGTCGAGCAAATAGGGATCGCGGAACACCAGATCGGGAGTCATCCGATCTTCTTTCCGCAAGGCTTGCAGTTCCAGTTTCGCCAACTCGGCCGGTTTCTTGGAAAGGGCGGTGCGCTCGTACAGCATGGAACCGATCTTCTGCCGTAAGGTGCGGACGCTCCATCGTTCGACTCGACACATTTCTGCGTAGAAGTCGCGCTGTAAGGGGTCCTTGAGGGGGATCAGAGCGATGAAATGGGTCCAGCTCAATTCTCGTATCAGCGATACGACAATTCGCTCGTCGGGGAATACCTCGGCGAATTGAACCATGCGGCGGAGGTTTTTCTCTGCAAAGCTGCCACCATATTCGTGCGTCAATTCTTGTGACAGTGTGGCAAGAATCTGTTTCCCGTAATCGCCGCGCTTCCCCTTCAATACGTCCTGATTGATCCTGCTGCCGATCCGCCAATGCAGCATGGTCAACCCGGCATTCACCGTGGCAGCCACGGCAGCCCGGGTTTCCTCGATCATTTGCCGGATGTCGCCAAGCAATTGATTGGGGATTGCGGCCAAATCGGAAGGCTTTACCGGCTGTTCGTTCATTCCGTGACCCCTGCTTGCCGCGCTTTGCTCGGCGCAGGCAAGTCCGCGAGCATGTCGGCGAGTTCCTGCTCGGTCTTCTTTAGATCGGTGCTGTATCTCAGGCGGCGAACCTCCCAATGAGTTGGTATATCACCCAGCCACTCGACTCCCGACGGCTTGTACGCCGGGTAGGTTGCTCGTTTGCTTGCTTTTGCGGCGGGGCGGCTCACGATTTGCCCCCTTTGCCGGACCTCTTTTCCCCGCCATTATTTCGGCTTTTGGGCGACTTCTTTTTCTTCGTCGGCTGTTTCTTGCCTGCCTGTGCGGCGCACGCAGACAGGCGCCGCGTCTCCAGCATCTTTGCCGAAGTCCGCAGGTCTTCTATGTACCGCGCCTCGGCCTGGGCTTCCGCTTTCAGCCGCCGCCGTTCCGCGAAGGCGTCGTATTGTTCCTGCGCCCATTCGCAAGCATCGTCGCGTCTGACCGTGCCGGGGCCGGAAAGCACCGGCAATTCGGTGTCGCGCAGCCGCTGTACCGTGCGTGTCCCCTCCGGTCGAACTGACAAGAATTCCTTGTGAGTTGCCTCGGGAAGAAGTTCTTTTTCTTCGTATATGTTTTGGATGTGAAGACTTATGTTCTGCTGGGTCGTCTGGTAGAGCCCGGCCATGAGATTCTGCGTCAGCCAGACGGACTCATCCTGAAGCCGAACCTCAAGCCGGGTCTCGCCGGAATCGGATTGATAAATCAATATCCTGGTATCATCCGGTGCGGGTAAGTTCTTGCTCATTCCGTCACCCCTGATTGCCGCGCTTTGCTCGGCGCAGGCAGGTCCGCGAGCATGTCGGCGATTTTCTGCTCGATCTTCTTGAGATCGGTCTCGATCTCCTCCAGCGGTCTTGGCGGGGTGTATTTGTAGAAGTAGCGGTTGAAGTTTACTTCGTAGCCGATTTTGGTCTTGGACTCGTCCACCCAGGCACTCGGAACGTGGGGTAAGACTTCCCTCTCCATATACTTGTCCACGTCTTCTTTGAGTGGAACGTTCTCGTAGTCGCGCAGTTCGGAATCGGGCTCTGGATTTCCATTAGCGTCGGTGCAGATCACGGCCGTTTCGTCTCGCTCAGCCAGGGCCAAAAGAATGGCCTTGAAGAGCGCGGCGGGAACAGTGATCCTGGTCTTTTTGAATGCGACCTTCATCTGTTTTGAGAACTCGTCGCGGTCTTTTACAATGTCAAGCGGCGTGAGGGTTTTCAGGGCGGCCAGGATTTCCTCTTGCTGCTGGCGGCCCGCTTCGATCTCAGATTGTGCGGCCCTGGTATCCTTTTGTTTCTTGCTGGCGGCCAGATTCGCAAAAGCCTTCGTCTCTTCAAGTCGCGCGATACGTTCGTTATCTACAGCAAAGTTGAGTCTGAGCGGCCGCTCGACCGTGATGCGGCGGTAGCCGAAATCCTCGTTATCAAAAACACGAATGTGCTCTGAATCCTTGAGATTCCCATAGAGCCTGGTGATCTCGTCGCGCTGATCGTCGCAAACTTCATTTCGCTTGTTGCCGAGGGATTTGCGCATCTTTTTGTAGAAGGTTGTTCCGTCCACCAGTTGAATCTTGCCCCTGCGCCCCGGTTCCTTGCGGTTGGTGATGATCCAGAGGTAGGTGTAGATGCCCGTGTTATAGAAGAGTTGATCCGGCAGGGCGACAATGGCCTCCAGCCAATCGTTCTCGATGATCCAGCGGCGGATTTCACTCTCTCCCGACCCGGCCGCACCGGTAAAGAGCGGCGAGCCGTTGAAGACGATCCCAAGGCGGGTGCCTGCCTGCGCCGACCTGCCTGTCGCGTTTGCGACGCAGACAGGAGCTTCGGCAGGCAGGCCGCCTTCTTTTGGGCCCCTGCCTGCGCCGTGCTCGTCGCGGCAGGCAAGTTTCATCTTGCTGATCATGTGCTGGAGAAAAAGGAGCGAGCCGTCGTTGATTCGGGGCAGTCCCGCACCGAAACGTCCTCCGAAGCCCTGTTCCTCGTGTTCGCGCGTAATAAAGTCGGCTTCCGGTTTCCACTCCACACCGAAGGGCGGATTGGCCAGCATATAATCGAATTTGTGGCTGGGGAACCGGTCGTCGGTAAAACTGTCGCTAAAAGCAATATGATCAATGTCCTGGCCCTTGATCATCATGTCCGAGCCGCAGATGGCGTAGGCTTGAGCGTTATAGTCCTGGCCGAAGACTTCCAGACGGGCGTCGGGGTTGAGTTCGCGCACGTAGTCCTCAGCCACGGACAACATGCCGCCCGTTCCGCAGGCCGGATCATAAAGGGTCCTTATGATTCCTTTGGTAGTAAGGATATCGCCGTCCGGCATAAAGAGGAGGTTCACCATCAGACGAATAACCTCGCGGGGAGTGAAGTGATCGCCGGCCTCCTCGTTCGATGCCTCGTTGAACCTCCGAATGAGTTCTTCGAAAATGTAGCCCATCTCAATGTTCGAGACGGCGTCCGGGTGCAAGTCGATATCACAGAACTTGGACACGACCAGATAGAGCCGGTCGGCCTTGTCCATTTTTGCGATGTGTTCCTCGAAGCCGAAGTTCTCGATGATCTCGCGGGCGCGTGTGGAGAAACCCTTGATGTAGTTGGTCAGATTGGCGGCGATGTTGTTCGGGTCGCCCTTGAGCTTTTCGAAGGTGAAGCGGCTGGTGTTATAGAAAGGCATACCCGTGACCCGGCAGAGAATGGGATCAATGTTCTTTACTTTGCCGCCCGAGAGCTTCCTCTGTTGTTCGAGGACCTTGTCCTTGGTGGGTTCCAGAACGCAGTCGAGCCGCCGCAGAACGGTCATGGGAAGCATGATGTCTTTGTACTGGTTTGGCCGGTAGGGTCCGCGAATAAGGTCGGCAACCGACCAAATGAAGCTAACTTTTTCGCCGAAGTTGTTCATGAATCCTCAATGCCAGATCATAATCAGCATCCGCGTTTGGTGTCCAAGCCGGTTCAGGGCATATAACGAATAGTGTTTTATCCAATCGTGCGGAGCATGATGGAAAAAACACGGTTGAACTGAGCCGCGCAAACAAACGCAAAAAAAAGATTACCCGGCTATGGGTATTCTATTGGAAGTGGTGATGGCGGGCAAGAGCGAAGACGGCTTCCGGGCATTTGCTGGAAGGGGTGAAGAAGGCTCAGAATGAGCCCGAAACGGATTAGACATTTTGTTTCGATCGAAACAAAATGTCTAATCCAATATTCAGCTCTTTGTAACACTTTAGCACTTTGAAAGTGACGGCCATCTATCTCGTTACCACGCTCCGCGTGGGAACGCTTAATTTATCGTTCCCACGCGGAGCGTGGGAACGAGGGAAAGGGCTAAAGTGTTACAGTTCTTTGGACATGCTTTAAGGCATACGCGCCGAAGCCGCCGCCCGGACGTTCGGCTACGGGATGAAAATCAGTCCCATCTCCGGGATTGCGGAGGGCGGGTTGACGTGATATAATATTTATGCGTGGCTGGTACAAGGAGGCTCCGATGAAAACATCCGCGGTTCGACAGCTGGTCTGTTCTCCTTCCTTCATCCTGCTTCTCGCGGCGGCAGCTCTCTGCTCCACCCTGTTCCCGGCCGAGAACGCATTTGCCGGGCGCATCTATCCCTTGGATCTCGAGTACCGGGGCGCGTTCCGGCTGCCGGGGCCGGACGGGGAGGCCGGCTGGGCCTGGGGAGGCCACGCGCTGGCCTACTACCCGGGGGGCGACCCGAATGGCTCCGCCGACGGCTACCCCGGCTCCCTCTTCGGGACCGGGCACGATTGGTACCAGCGCGTCTCCGAGATCAGCATCCCGGTGCCGGTCATCTCCCCGGACAAAGACCTCAGCGACCTGAACACGGCGGTCACGCTTCAGCCGTTCACGGATATCCGGTCCCTCCTGTTCGGGGAGTTCGAGATCCCCTACTGCGGCCTGGAATACCTCCCGGCGGGTGGCGGCCGCCTGAGAGAGAGGCTTTACTTTGGCTGGCATCAGCATCTCCAGATATCTCCCCACTGGCCGACTCACGGCTGGTGCGAACTCGATCTCTCACAGCCTTTGGCGGCGGGCCCCTGGTATATCGGTAATTACGATACCTACAGCACCACCGACTATCTTTTTTCCATCCCCCAGAGCTGGGCGGATGCGTATGTCGGCGGAAAATGTCTGGCCACGGGCAGGATGAGAGATGGGGGGCAGGGAGGACAGGGCCCCTGCATTTATGTCATCGCGCCCTGGCAGGCCGGGAACCCGCCCGCGCCCGGCGCGGTTCTCGCGGCCGCTCCCCTCCTGCAGTACTCCACTGCCTACTGGGACGACCCCCAGGGGGGGGCGTACGCGATGGACCGATACCACCACTCGGACCTGTGGCCGGGGGCGGCGTGGCTGACGGCGGGAGGGAACTTGGCGGTCATCTTCGCGGGGACGAAAGGGCGCGGCGACTGCTGGTACGGAAATCAGGACGGACCCTGTCTGGAGTGCGACAACCGGGGATGGTGGTCGACCTTCTTCGACGGGGAGATTATCTTCTACGACCCGGCGGACTTGGCGGCGGTGGCGGCGGGGACGATGGAGCCCTACGAGCCGCAGCCATACGCGGTGATGAACATCGACGATCTGCTCTATCACGTGAGCGGAGCCCAGCAGAAGTCCCACGTCGCCGCCGCCGCCGTCGACCGGGAGCACGGTTATCTCTACGTCTTCGAGCCGCTGGTTGACGATGACAAGCCAATCGTCCACGTCTGGAAGGTCCAAGACAACGGCGGCCTTCCCACCCCGCCTCCGGTTCCGACCCGGCCCCCGGGCCCGACCCCCACGCCGGTCCCGCTGCCGGAGAATCTGGTTCTCCGGTCCGGTGACTATGACGGGGATGGGATCCCGGATATCGCCATCTACCGGCCGGAAACTGGTCTCTGGGCCATACGGGGAAAAGAGCGGTTTTATTTCGGAGCTCCGGGGGACGTTCCCGCCTCGGGCGACTATGACGATGACGGCACCACCGATCTCGCCCTCTTCCGGCCCTCGCCGGGGCTGTGGATTGTCCGGGGGATCACCCGTTTTTACATCGGAACGGCCTCCGACCGTCCGGTCCCGGCCGACTACAACGGCGACGGCTTCTGCGACCCGGCCCTCTTCCGGCCGGTCTCCGGCCTCTGGGCGGTCCCCGGCGTGACCCGGACCTACTACGGGGGCGAGGGCGACCTCCCGGTACCGGGTGATTATGACGGCGACGGGACGGATGATATCGGGATCTTCCGGGACGAGACCGGGCTCTGGGCCCTGCGGGGGGCAGGCCGGATTTATTTCGGAAAGGGGGGGGACCGCCCGGTTCCGGGTGACTATAACGGTGACGGGGTCTGGTCCCCCGCTGTCTTCCGGCCCGGAACCGGACTCTGGGCGGTCCGGGGCTTGACCCGGATCTACTTCGGGGCGTCATTGGACAGAGCGGTCCCGGCCGACTACAATGGAGACGCCTCCGATGATGCGGGGATCTGGCGGGGTTCGTCCGGGCTCTGGGCGATCAGGGGTATAAGCCGGGTTTATTACGGTTCCAGCAATGATATGCCGGTAACGAGATAATCGGGTCCCCGTACCGGATACCGCTTACTGATTACCGATTACCATCCTTCATCCGGGCCGGGGGAATCTCTCACACGATGAAGGCGGCGGCGGCGACGGTGGTCGTCCAGAGGCCGGACTTCTGGCCCTCGGCCGACTGGCAGATGTTGGTGGTGGTGATGATCTTGCCGGAGGCCTGGTAGATTTGCTTTCGCTCGTCCCAGGCGGTTTCCGGGTCGAACTCGATCCCCAGGGTGGTGGCCAGCATGGTGGCGGCCAGGTCCTCGGCGTAATCCCCCGATTTCCGGGCCGTCTCTCCGAAGGCGTGATGCTCGGAGAGGTATCCGTAGCCCTCTTTGAAAGCCGGTTTGGCGACACCGATGGCTGCCGAGACCAGACGATTCGGCTCGTTGGTTTCGTTCCGGGCCATGACCACGAAGACGATCTGGCCCGGCCGGAGGCGTTTCTTCCCCTCCCGGCTGGAGATTCTCTCGCAGCCCGGGGGGAGAATGCTGGAGACGTTGACCAGGTTGCATTTTTCGATCCCCGCCTTTCGCAGGGCCATCTCAAAAGAAGCCAGCTTGTCTTTATGAACGCCGGCCCCTTTGGTCAGGAAGAACATTTTCGGGATCATGGCTGTTTCTCCTCCAGAAGATCGGCGTATGCTTTCGGTTCCCGTCCCTTCCAGTTTCCCCGGTGATAGACGTAACCGGCCAGGAGGGGGAAGGCGATGGTCGCTTCCGAGAAGACCATCTGTTCGAAGGCGTCATCCACCTTGCCCCAGGAGTGGGCTTCCCGGAGCGTGGAACCGGAGAGGCCGCCGTCCCGCTCATCCGCCACCGTGATCTGGATCGCGTAGCGGTGCATGGTCGGGTTCTCCTGCAGGATGTCCGCCGCGACCACGATGTCCTGGGCGAAGTTCTTGGGGACGCCGCCGCCGATCATCACCAGTCCCGTCTCCCTGGCGGCGATCTTGATCCGGGTCAGGTCGAGGAAATCGCGGGCGCTGTCGATCGTGACCTTCGCCTGCTCTCCCCGCTGATGCTGGTGTTGGATGAGGCCGAAACCGGCGGAGCAGTCGGAAAAAGCCGGGACGAAAATGGGGACGGCTTTCCGGCAGCACTCGAGGATTACCGATCCGCTGTCGTTTCCCCTCTCCTCGAGGTATCTCCCCATTTCCCGGATGAACTCCCGGGAGGAGTAGGGACGGGGAGGGAGGGAGTCCGCGATCCCGGCCACGGTCAGATCGCAGATCCGCAGTTCCTCCTCGTCGATGAAGGTGTCGTAGATGCGGTCGATCATCTGCCGGCGGAGCATCTCGTCATCGATCCGGGGGGTGCCCCGGTAATGCCGGAAGCCCAGGGCCTCGAAGAAATCCTGGTCAACGATGATCGCCCCCGTGGAAACGATCGCGTCGACCATGTTGTACCTGACCAGGTCGCGGACGACGGTCTTCAGGCCGGCGCTGAAAAGGGAACCGGCCAGGCAGAGGATGATGGAACACTCCCGGTCGGCGATCATCCGGTCGTAGATCCGGGCTGCCCCGGCCAGGTTTCTGGCCTGGAACGCGGTCTCTCCAAAAGCCTCGATGATGGGGACCGGGTCGAAAGAGGTGATGTCGATCTGCCTCACTTCATCCCGCAAAAGGTTTTTGTCCGGCATGGCGCTCCCTTTCCGGATACCCCGGCTGCCTTGGTGGTCGACGTAAAAAGACCTCATTTGTGTATAATGATTGCGGCGAAAAAGCAATCACAATTATCCGCCAAAAGGCCGGCAGCCGGAGAAACGGCGCCCCCGGCCCTTCCCCGGAGAACGGAAAATTTTTTGTTGCATTTTATCGAATTAGGCATATAACAAGGCCTTAAACGTAGAATCAGTTTCTCGAAATGTCATGATGAATCCGGATTACCTCGATCAGGAGGATCTCGATCTGGAGGAGGGCGGGCTGGAGATTTCGCCCGAAGAGCGGGGAAAAAACCGTTCTCGTTCCCGCGGCGATGACGAGCCGCGAGGCCGGAAGGACCGGAGCGGCGCCCGCGAACGGATTAGAAGATTGAGAAAATCTCACACGAGGTATTAAATCATCCCCCCGTACGCTCCTCAATTTCTGGATGATGGGACCGATCCGGCCCCCTTCGTCCCGCTGGCGGCAGCCCGGGTCGTCCTTCTGCCCGTTCCCCTGGAGAAGACTGTCTCCTACCTCTCCGGCACTGCCGCCGGGCCGGGCCGGATCCTGGCGGCCTCCCGCCAGGTCGAACTCTACGATCCGGAACTGGCCGCCAGCCCGTACCGGGCCGGCATCCACACCTGTCCTCCTGTTGACTGTGCGGGCGGACTTGAAGACTGTCTGGAGGCGGTCCGGGAGACGGTCTACTCTGTCGCCGGGACCGGCAAGATGCCCGTGTGCCTGGGTGGGGAGCACTCGCTCACCCTGGGCGCCGTCCGGGCGCTGAAGGAAATCAACCCCGGATTCAGCGTTCTCCACCTCGATGCCCACGCCGATCTCCGGGACCGCTACGGGGGAACTCCTCTCTCCCACGCCTGCGTGATGCGGCGGGTGTGCGAACTCGGGCTGCCCCTGGTCTCGGTCGGGGTCCGAAGCCTCTCGGAAGAAGAGGCCGATTACAGCGCGGCGGCCGGGGTGCGGCTGTACCCGGGCTGGGAACACATCGATCGCGAATACCCCTGGCCGGAGATCGCCGGAGCTCTGGCGGACCGCGTGTACATTTCGGTGGACATGGACGTCTTCGATCCCGCCGAAGTGCCCGGAGTCGGCACGCCGGAGCCGGGGGGCCTGCGCTGGGACCAGGCGCTGGAACTTTTTCGCGCTCTTGCTGACGCCGGGAAATCGGTGGTGGGCATCGACCTGGTTGAACTGTGCCCGCAGAAAGATTCAATCATCTCCGACTTTTTTACTGCCCGGCTCCTCTATAAAATGATAGGATACTTCTCCGCTGCTTGAAGGGGAAGACCATGATGTTTTATCGACCGCTCAATGTCAGGCGAACTGTTTGTCTGCTGCTGTTCCTGGCCGGCATGTCATCCATTCCGTCGTCCGCCCCATCCGCGGATGACGGCGTCCCCGTCTCGGCGCGGAGCAGCTTCCCCACTTCGCCGTCGACCCCGACCGGGACGGTGCCGCCCCGAGAGTACCCACCGGCGGAGGGGAGTAGCGCCCGGGAAAAGGCCGAACAGGCCAGGCTGGAAGCCGACTCAGCCCTGAAGGAGGCCGAACTCCAGGAAAAGACGGTCGTGGTTGAAAAGAAGAAAGCCGCGGTGGAATTAAAGGAAGCGGAACTGGCCAGAGAAGAAGCCGAGGTCATACAGAAAGGTAATGCCAGCGAGGAGAAAATAAATGAGGCGATCGCCCGGGCCGAAAAAGAAATAGCGGAAGCCCGGATTGCCCGTGAAAAGGCCCGGATCGCTGAAGAAAAAATGGTCGCCGCCCAGGAGCAGGCAGAGCTGGCGGCGGGTGAACTGGAGCTGGCGCAAGAGCGGGCGGCCCTGGCGGAAGAGGAGAGCCGCGGCCAACAGAGCGCCCTCTATAGCAAGCTGATCAGGACCGGCCTGGTCCTGCTGATCGGGTATCTCCTGATCTTCGCCCTGATCAAGATTATCAACACACATATCAAGGTTCTCCGGACGCAGCACCTGATCAGGAAGAACGTTATTTATTTTCTCAACCTCCTGATCATCCTCCTGATTATCTTCATCTGGCTCCAGCACATCAGCTCCATCACCATCTTCATCAGCGCTGTCGGCGCCGGGGTGGCCCTGGCCCTCCAGGAGGTCATCCTCTGCACGGCCGGCTGGCTGGTTATCCTGATGCGCCGCCCTTTCGAGGTGGGGGACCGGATCGAGTTCGGAGATGTCAAGGGAGATGTCATAGACATTCAAATCCTGCAGACTTCTCTCCTGGAGCTCGGCAACTGGGTGAATGCCGACCAGAGCACGGGGAGGATCGTCAACGTTCCCAACAGCGCCATCTTCAAGAAACCCACCTTCAACTACAGCCGGGGTTTTGAGTATATCTGGAACGAACTCAGGGTCCTGGTCACTTTCGAGAGCGACTGGAAACGGGCGGAGGAGATCATGCTCCGTCACGCTGTTGCCCGGGCGGAGGGCATGGAGGAGATCGTCAAGAGAAAGATTAAAAGGATGTCCCGCAGGTACATGATCCATTACGGGAAGCTGACGCCGATTGTCTATGTGAATATCAAGGACAGCGGGGTCGAACTCACGTTGAGATATCTGACCGACGCCAGGAAAAGGCGCTCCACCGAAGACGAATTCTCACGGAGAATCCTGGAGGACTTCGAGAAAGAGGAAAAGGTCAATTTCGCCTATCCGACGTACCGGATAGTGAAGGAATAATTGAATCGGGTTTTCACTGCGGTTCGAATACCTGAAAGGCAAGCGGATGCCCGGGTTGAAGAGAAAAACAAGGAGAGTAAAGCAGGCCGGCCTTCCTCCCGGAACCCTGGTCTACGTCGGGGATAAGCAGGAAGAAGCGCCCCGGATCACCGTCATCGATTACGATGAATCGAAGTACCGGGAGGAAGAAGTCGCCGCCGTCGAGGACTGTTTCCCCTTTAAAGACCGGCCGACGGTAACCTGGATAAATATCGACGGACTGCGCCGGGTCTCGGTCATCGAACAGATAGGAAAGCACTTCGGTCTCCATCCCCTGGTCCTGGAGGATATCGTTAATACCTACCAGCGTCCGAAGATGGAGGACTTCGGCCAGTACATCTTCCTGGTGCTGAAGATGCTTTCCTATAACGATAAGGAAAAGGAAATAGTCATCGAGCAGGTCAGCCTGATCCTCGGCGCCGGCTTTGTTATCTCGTTCCAGGAGCAAGTCGGGGACGTATTCGATCCCATCAGGAAAAGGCTGAGGGAACAGAAAGGCCGGCTCAGGAAAGCGGGCGCCGACTACCTGGTCTATTCCCTGATCGACATGATCGTCGACAACTACTTCACTATACTGGAAAAACTGGGTGATCGCATAGAAGACCTGGAAGACGTACTGATCTCCCGGACCGGACCGAGATCCCTGCAGTTCATCCAGGGGTTAAAGAGAGAGCTGCTCCTGCTGAAGAAATCGGTCTGGCCGCTGAGAGAGGTGATCAGCGGCCTGGAAAGAGGCGAATCCCCGCTCATCTCCGACTCGACGGGAATCTACTTCCGGGATGTGTACGACCACACCATCCAGGTCATCGACACCGTTGAGACCTACCGGGACATGGCCTCCGGGATGGTCGATACCTACCTCTCCGGCCTCAGCAATCGGATGAACGAGGTGATGAAGGTGCTGACCATCATCGCCACCATCTTCATCCCCCTTACCTTCATTGCCGGCGTTTACGGAATGAACTTCCAGTACATGCCCGAACTCAGGTGGCGCTGGGGATACCCGGCGGTTCTGAGCCTGATGCTCCTGGTCGTTCTCGGCATGCTCTCCTATTTCCGGCGGAAAAAGTGGCTTTAACCTGATTTATGCCTGCCTGCCAGCAGGCATAAATCAGGTTAGCTTTGAACAATGACAACAAAGTGAGCTAAATAACGGCATTCTCCAATCGGAAGGAGAAATCTATGCTGACGAAGAAATACAACGCTTTCCGGCGGGAAGTGAAGAAGAGCCTCAACGGCATCACGAAGAAAAAGAAGAAGATAACCGAGCCCGCGTTCGAGTGGTTCATTAAAAGCCTCCTCTCTAAAACCGGCCTCTTCCTGAAAGACACGGTTTACTGCCGGGACGGGTTTGTTTGCGTCAACGAGCTGGACTCACACACCTTTCAGCTGCTCTGTTTCCAGATCAACTCCTTCGGGGAGGGCATCTTCGGTCCGAAGATAAAAAAGCTCTGCACGCCGATCCTGATGACCGTTCGGGTTCACGGCAGCCACCATTTTCTCGATCACAGTCTGCGGGACTCCTGCATCTCGATCGAGGATTTCTACCTGGGCCGGCAGTTCACCGGGAGCAAGGGTCCTCTCTGCGATCGGGACGATTTCAATAAACATGCCCGTATGCTCTTTCTCTCCGGGGGCGGAATCTATTCCTTCAATCACCACATCATCTACCAGTTGATGAACGCCAATTACCTCTGTCACCACATCGCCGAGGTGGTGGGCTACGCCTTCGGGGCGCTGGATATTTTCTGGTCGAAAAAACAGAAACTCTTCTTTCTCTCTTCGGGTTCCCGGTTCAGCCCCGAACGGGACAAGCTCTATATAGACATCATCGATGATTTTTCGGGTGAAAAAATGCGGGGATACTTCCAGGTCCCCCATTACGCAACATTGATGGGAAATATCGAGAAGTTCAAGGAAGAGTTCGATATCATGATTTGGGAGGTGACCTACAGGAATGAGATCGAAACGTTCCTGCTGCCGGTGGGCTACCAGAAGGTGCAGAAGAGGATGTTTCACAAGAACGTCAACGTCGTCACCACCCAGCACAGCATCGAGCATGTCCTGGTTGAGTACTACCGGCGTAAAAACGCCTTTGTCGTCGCCGGTACCTTTCAGATCCTCGAGTACCTTTCCCGGGCGATGATAGCCAAGATAAAAGGCCGGGACACGGAAGGGATGGCGTTCCTGAAGAGTGCCTCACTCTGCCTGGGGCATTACCCGGAGCGTGATTTCAACGAGTTCTACCGGAAGCGGGAAGATAGATATTCCGCTTTCCGGAGCGAGTGTTCCCACACCATGTTCTTCCGCCCCCCGGTCCTGCTGTAGATCGACGCACCTGATTGTCGCCTTGCGCGGCAAGTGAATCAATTAATCAGCTAGAGCCGGTCCTCCCCCTACATAAAGACCCCCGTCACCTTGTGTGACGGGTGAATGAGTTTGTCAGCTAATACCAGCGCCAGAAAAGTCCAGAGACCCCTGCCGCCTTGTGCGGCAGGTGAATGAGTTCATTAGCTATGTACTTTTATCGATCCCGGATTGGGGGGCGGATCCAGCGGCTAGCTTTTGAACTTCCTCCCCTGCTACACAAGGTGGCAGGGGCCGTTTTTTGTTTTAAACTCTGATGTAGCTATTGAACTTATACTCCGGCGAGATAAACTCGCCGGGGGTATTTGTCAAATTCATTCTTATGACATAACAGCTATTGTGCATAATTCCCTAATCTCAGAAGGTATCCGTGACTCCTGCCGCGAGATTGCGAGCCATTTTTCGGGATTATGTCATGGGTGGATAAGCTCAGCGGCGCCATCCGGTTGAACCACTCTTCCCAGAAAGAGGATACAGCCGGTCCGGTTATGGCGGATCAGAAAGAGAAAAGGATGGTCGGCTTTGAAGATCTTCGGCGCTTCCGGGTCGAAGGCAGCGCCGGCCATGGCGACGGCAGTGGCGGCGGCGGCCTCGGTCCCCTCCTCGTCCACCGAAACAAAGGCCTGGTGGAGGACGGCGGAAATGGCCAGCCCCGCCTCGCTGGAGATGCCGGAGAAGTCGGCCTTCTCCGGGTCAAAGGCGTCAACCATGCCCAGCTTTTCGAGCGTGTCGGCCATCCCGAACTCCGAGGTGAACTTGAACCGGGGGAGACTGAGATCGACTTTGGTCCGGGTGATCCCGCCGAGCCATCCATCGACCCGGTCTTTCGTGAGCATCCCTTCCAGTTTTGTCAGGCCGTCTCTCTCTCTGGGGAGGAGTATAACCATCGAGAGGTCATATCCGGTATAGGGCAGCTCGACGGCTAAAAGGTCTCCGGTCTCCAGGTAGCCGAAACTGTGGACCTGGCGCATCATCGGGACCGTGACAGTTTTATTCCCGCCCGGATAGAAGGGCGCGTCTTTGGTCGCGTTCTTAAAGAACGGTTCCGCCCAGTTGCTTTTGAAATAGACGGCATTGGTCAGCACCAGTCTGGTCAGGGCGGTTATCGCTCCCGGGGGAACAAGATTTTTAATCTTATCGTGCGTCTTTCCGGCAACCCAGGTATTGATGATTTTGCGGGCATCTTCACTCTCTTTGAAGTCAACCTCGTTGAGTCCAGCCATGAAAGATGTCCCCAGTATCCGGATGAAATCCTCCCGGAAGGGATATCCTCTCTGTCCCCAGAGAGCGTTGGCGATGATCATCTGGTAAGCCGGCTGGTCATTCAATCGCCGGGGATTGTTAATCGTTTCGAGCAGCATTTTAAATCCGGTCGGTGCGCGGTCTTCACTCGCCAGACCGAGGATGCTGTTCATCTGTTTCGCCGTCTCACCTTTAGCCCCGGTTGCGGTCATGGCCAGGGCGGTCTCCAGGCTGGCCGGGGAAAAGAAGATGTTTCCCTCCTTCCCGGCGAGTTCCCGGTAAAGCGAGAAGGCGAAGCCGTTCATCCCGCTCACCACCGCGGAGATCGCCTCTTCACCCGCGGCCGGGGAAACGGGTGCCCCGGATTCCGGTGAAGCCCCGGCCGCCAGCGCCAGAAGTAAAATGGTGACTGATATATTCATCGATAGCCCCCTCCTCCGTTTCGTCAGGCGACAGGTGATCATTTGGACGGCAATCGGATGCTTTAATTCATATTTTCAGCTCAGCGTCTCTTCCCGGTTTAGGCCGGTAAAAATTTACCATGAAAAGCTCTCCCGGGAAAGACGGGATCGGTTGTTGAATTCATTTCAAAATCCCGCGTAGTTTAGTATGATATCCCAGGAAAGGGTCCGCATGAAAGAAAACAAGATACATTTAAAAAGATGGTTCATCCCGGCAGCGGCAGTCGGGGGCGTCATCCTCCTTGCCGTCTGGCAGATCCCCCGGATGCGCGAAAAAGTTCGCGCCGACGACCTGAGGATGTACGACTACCGGGATACCCGGCGGCTGGTCACCCTGACCGCCCGGGCGGCTGATTTGGTCGAGGAGAGAGGGGAAGAAGCATTTAAGGAGTTCAATCAAGAGCCGGAGAGGTGGTCGCTCGATGGCAACTCCTACCTCTCCAGCCTCAGCAATCGGATGAACGAGGTGATGAAGGTGTTGACCATCATCGCCACCATCTTCATCCCCCTCACCTTTATTGCCGGCATTTACGGCATGAACTTCCAGTACATGCCCGAGCTCAGGTGGCGCTGGGGATACCCGGCGGTCTTATTCCTGATGCTTTTAATCGTGCTCGGCATGCTCTCCTATTTCCGGCGGAAGAAGTGGCTCTGAACTAATCTGCCCATTGCTCTCCGAAATTATCTTGCCGCCGGCATCAAAGCGGGGCAAAAAATTTGTCTGTGTTCATGCCGCCAGGAAGGGAAAAATGAATTTGCCCCGGATGATATGTTTTTTCGAAAATTTCGGGGATATACTGAATATAATTTTTGAATTTATCTAAGCCCAAGAGTGTCTGGAAACCCGCCAGTGGAGTTTTGCGACGGTTGAAACGGAAAACAAATTCATCGAGGTAGCATTGAAGGTATTTGGGATCAACGCCATGGTGGGTGCCATTCAACCACGTTTTCAGATTGACGAACGCGCGGTGAATATGATGGACCTGCGTATCGAAGGGATAAAGCTCATGTCGGTAGAGCGCCAAAGCCGTTTCGGAGTAGCCCTTCCATCCATCGGTATAAACCTCGGTTCCTGGTTCTGCGTTTTCCCCCAAAAAACGACGAATCGAGGAAGCATCGGCTCGCTGCGTCAGCGCCAGGCGAAGACGCCCCGCTTTTTCCAGGTAGGCTCCATACTTGTCGGTATAGGCGATGACTTCGACCGCACCGAAAACCAAGGTACTATGCTCTGCCTTGGTTACTCCGCGACCTCTTTTCCATCTGACGGGGCCGCCGACAATGGTTTCATCGGTCTCCACGCGACCCTTCAAAAGAGATCGCTTGTCGTTAAGCATGCCCCACCGCAGACGGTGCAACACGAACCAAGCCGTCTCGTAACTGCATCCCAATTGACGCTGTAGTTACTTGGCACTCATGCCGGGGGTGTGGGTTGCAACTAAATAGGCCGCCCAAAACCAATCTTGTATGGGAAGATGGCTACGATGAAGAATCATCCCTGCAGAGACTGACGCCTGATGCCCGCATTACTGACATTCGTGGGCATGCCGGCTTGGAAGCTACCAATTCCGCGAACAAATCACACTTCGGACAGCGAAACCCTTCGGGCCAACGGCTCTGCGAAAGATACTCCCAGCAGGCAGCATCATTTAAAAACCTCTGCCGGAACTCACGCAAGCCGGTCGGAAATGTTGGTCTTGTCATCGGCATAAGCATGCCAAAATGTCTCAACCTGCATCAAGTGGATAAGCATCTGGGCATTAAATGGGTAAAAAATTGGGTTGCTAATAGTTCACGATTTTTATACTATTTTGCTATATCTACCCGAGAGAGAGTAGTACCAGGGGTAGCGGTAGCGTAACCCTAAAAAATCGCCAAGGAACTCCACCTCAAGATTGTTAAAATTATAACTCGATTGTTTCCTTATGCTGTCTCACTGACAACTCAATAAGGGGGTCTGAATCAAGATCGGGCCCGAAAAGGAGGATGCCATGAAAAGATTGGCGCTGTTCTTTGTAGTTTTCTTCAATAAGTGTTCACATCAGTCAGCTTAAGTGTGCATTTTCACCGGGATATGAAGATAATTGCTATTCTGCAAATGCCGTAAAAGGAGAAAAATAGATGAAAATAATAGCGAAGATGAGTTTTTTACTTTGTTTTATTAGTGGAAGCGTCAACGCCATGAATGGAGATATGACCCAGGTTTGTGGCGGTTATTATATAATCGAGGATTGCTACGATTTGCAAGCCATTCCAGATTATGGATTGGATAAGAACTATCGATTAGCTAATGACGAGATATTGTCAAATGTTGTGGATGAGAATCTGTTGAGCGCTTCCTTCCGGTCTTACCTTACGCCACCTGTTCTATAATCCCATCAATGAACTTAACGCCTTGTATGACCAGGATGATAAGTTCCGATTTGTTCAATCGCCTCCAGTGTTTCTCGGCCTGCTCGGCCAGCTTGTAAACCAT
>JAZDIV010000153.1:0-5520 GCA_043804695.1 PVC group bacterium
TTACCGGAAGCTCCCGCTTCAACCGGGTAAATCCCAAATCACAAGCACCTCAGCCAAAGGCTGATCTCCGCCCGAGGCGGATCAGCCTCAGGCTGAAGCCTCCGGCTGAAAATAACAAATAAGACCCAAATCCCAATTCTAAAATTCAAAACCAATTGGAGTTTGTTTGGAGTTTGGGATTTGTGAGTTGGAATTTTATTGGGGAAATGATCCCGAGCAACTGGCATTATTGCTTATTTAATCGGGAAAAAATATTTGACTTCTCCGGTCCCGGTTGATAGCATGGCTCCATCGTCGGATGGTCATAAGCCTTTTCCCCCATTACTGTATTGTTTTCCCGTTATTGGTTTCAGATTCTTCTAACCCGAATACCCTGCATAGCGTGTAACGTGTAAAGTCGCCTGATGCTTTCGCCGGCGTGACTCCTCTCCAACATCTTCCCTCCCGGTATTCAAGATGGAACGGCTGCTGTTAATCGATGGTATGTCGAATGCCTACCGGGCTTTCTACGCCATCCGCGGCCTGACCACCTCCCGGGGGCGCCCCACCAACGCGGTCTTCGGGTTTATTAAAATCCTGCTGAAAATCCTGGCTGAATACGACCCGGACTATGTTGCGATCGCCGCTGACGTGAAGGGGCCGACCCTCCGGCATGAGCAGTATCGGGAATATAAGGCCCGGCGCAAACCGATGCCTTCCGACCTGGCCGACCAGCTCCCCCTGATCAGGAGGGCGGCCCGGGGATACGGCATCCCGTGGCTGGAAATCCCGGGCTATGAGGCCGACGACATCCTGGCGGTTCTGGCCGGCCGGGCGCGGGAACGGGGGCTGCAGACATACATCCTGACCGGCGACAAGGACATGCTCCAGCTGGTTGATGAGACGGTCCAGGTGATCAGCCCCCATCAGGACGGAAAACTCTATGACGCCCGGGCGGTGGAAGAGCGCTATGGCGTCGGCCCCTCCGGGATCGGGGATATCCTGGCCCTGATGGGGGACGGCATCGACAACATCCCCGGCGTGCCGGGCGTGGGGGAGAAGACCGCCGTCAATCTGCTCAAGGAGTACCATACCCTGGAGGGGGTGCTCGCCCACGCCGGCGAGATCAAGGGGAAGAGGCTCCGGGAGAGCCTGATCGCCTACGCGGACCAGGCCCGGTTTTCCCGGCGCCTGGTCGAGTTAAAAGCGGACGCCCCCCTTCAGTGCGACTGGGAGGAACTGCGCAGGAAAGAGCCGGATCGCGAGCAGCTGAGAGAACTGTTCGGGGAGCTGGAGTTCCGGCAGCTCCTGGAAGAACTCCTCCCCGAGCCGGGATCCGCCGTCGCCGTCCGCCGGGTGGCGGACGAGGCCTCCTGCCGGCCGCTGGCTGAAGAGCTGGCCGCCGCCGGGGAATTTGCTCTCCGCCCGGCCGCCGACAGCCCCGATGTCATGATCGGGAAACTGCAGGGGCTGGCCGTCTCCTGCCGGACAGGAGAGGCGGCGTTCATCGATCTGAAAGACGGCCTCCACCGGGAAGGGATGCTGAGCGTCCTCCGCCCTCTTTTGGAAGGAGAGCGCCCCGGAAAAATAACCCACGACGTCAAATTCCTCATTCATGTCCTGATCAACGAGGGGATCCATCTGCGGGGGGCGCTCTGGGACTCGCTCCTCGCGTCCTACCTGCTGCATCCATCCCGCCCCGGCCACGGTCTTCCGGATCTGTCCTGGACTTTTTTGGGGCGGGCGATCGCTCTCGCCCGCGAAGATGCCGGCGGGGCCGGGGGAGATGACCGGATCCGTTTTCTTTGTGAAGAGTGCGCCGCCGCCCGGGATCTGAAGCCCGTTCTCCAAAAGGAGATGGAGGAGAAAAAGCTGCTGGAGCTGATGGGCAAAATGGAGCTTCCCCTGAGCTGGGTCCTGGTCACGATGGAGCGGAACGGGATCCGGCTGGACCGCGAGCAATTTTCTGTTTTGTCCCGTTCCCTGGAGGATGAGCTGCGCTCGCTGACCGCGCAGATGTACGATCTGGCGGGGGAGGAGTTCAATCTCAACTCCCCCAAGCAGCTGCGGAAAATCCTGTTCGACAAGCTCGGCCTCCCCCCCCAGAAGAAGACCAAGACCGGATACTCGACCGACGTCGGCGTTCTTCAGAATCTGGCCGCCCGGCATCCGCTCCCGGCGCTGCTGTTGCAGTATCGCCGTCTTTTCAAGCTGAAGTCGACCTACCTTGACCCGCTGCCGGGATTGATCAACCGGGAGACGGGCCGAATCCACACCACCTTCCATCAGGCGGTGACCGCCACCGGCCGCCTCAGTTCCAGCAATCCCAATCTGCAGAATATCCCCATCCGGGGCGAACTGGGGAAGAAAGTCCGGCGCGCCTTCATCCCCGACCCGGACGGGTGGCGGTTTCTTTCCGCCGATTACTCCCAGATCGATCTGCGGGTGCTGGCGCATCTCTCCCGGGACCCACTTCTCATGGAGGCCTTCCGGAAGAACGAGGATATCCACGCCTTCACCGCTTCCCAGATCTTCAGCCTCCCGATCGAGGAGGTGACGCCGGAGATGAGGCGGCGAGCCAAGACGGTGAATTTCGGGATCATTTACGGGATGGGGGCCTTCGGCCTTTCCCGGGACCTGGGGATTTCCTTCGGGGAGGCGGAAGCCTTCATCCGGGAGTACTTCGAGAAATACACCGGCGTCGCCGCCTTCATTGCCGGGGCGATCGCGGAGGCCAAAGAGCGGGGCTACGTCACCACGATCTTCAACCGCCGCCGCTATCTCCCCGAGCTCCATAGCGACCAGGACAGCCTGCGCCGCTTCGGGGAGCGAACCGCGGTCAACACCCCTATCCAGGGGTCGTCCTCGGATATCATCAAGCTGGCGATGATCGAGATCGCCAACCGGCTTCGCGATCAGGGGTTGCCGGGGCGCCTCCTTCTCCAGATCCATGACGATCTGCTCTTCGAGAGCCCGCCGGGGGAGCTGGACGCGCTCGCGGAGATGGTCCGCGGGGCCATGGAAGGCGTGGTCGCGCTCTCCGTTCCGCTGAAGGTCGATCTCAAGACCGGGGTGAACTGGGGGGAGATGGAAGAGAAAAGATGAACGTCCAACGTTCAACGTCGAACGTTCAACGTCGAATGTCGCATGTTGAACGAAGCGGCTCACCCATATTCAATCACATTCAATCGTCTGTTCCCAAAAGGGGGCGAGGTAGGGGGAGAACTAATATATGGCGTCTGTAGAAGGTAATAAAAAATATCTCCGGATCGGCCTGACCGGCGGCTTCGGGGCCGGGAAGTCAACGGTGGCCAAGCTGTTCCGGGAGCTGGGAGCGCACGTGGTGGACGCGGATGCCCTGGCCCGGGAGCGGCTGAAAAAGGGGACGGAGGAGCACCGGCAGGTGGCCGCCCTTTTCGGGGAGGAGGTGATCGGCCGGGATGGAGAGATCGACCGCCGGGCGCTGGCCGGACGGGTTTTTGGCGACCGACGCCTTCTTAACGAATTGAACCGGGTCATCCATCCCGGGGTTATCCGCGAGATGGAGGAAAGACTGGCGGCGGCCTCCGAGCCGGTCCGGATGGCGGTCATCCCCCTCCTCTTCGAAGCGGGCCTGGCCGCCGGCTTTGATTACGTAATCGCGGTCCGGGCGGATCGGGAGACCGTGCTCCGGAGGGTGAGGGAGAAGAGACAGCTGAGCGAGGAGGATATCGACCGGCGCCGCGCGTCCCAGCTCCCGGCGGAAGAAAAAGAGCGCCGGGCGGATTTCATCATCGACAACAACGGTTCGATCGAACAGACCCGGAAACAGGCGGCATTGATCTGGGAAACCCTGACCGGCAGCTGACATGAATTTGGGCTGAAGGTGATGTGTTAATGCTTCGAAATTTCAATAATCTTATTTTTCCTCCGGAAAAATAAGAATGTGCAAGCATTGAATCAACATTGCAGGGATATTTTAAAATAAATTCGTGTAATTCGCGTAATTCGTAGTTTTATTTAGTCGCCCGAGGCGAAGCCGAGGGCTAAGTTCTAATAAAAAATAAACATCGTTTTCACCATCTCTTTCTCCGCCCCCGGATGCCCGGGGACGGAGGGGGAAGCAATCCTTCAAGGAGGAACAAGATGTCCGTGAATGACAAAAAAAATGACAATCAGGATTTTGAAGAGATGCCGGATCAGGATGCGATCGAGGTCAGGAAGGAAAAAGAGAAGGCGATCGCCGCCGGGAAAGAGCCCCTGGACATGGCGAATCTTCAGGGGATGACCGTCCCCAACCTGCTGAAGATGGCGCACGATCTGGGCGTCCCGTCCGCCCGGAGCATGAAAAAGCCGGGGCTGATCTTTGAGATCCTGAAAGCCCGTGCGGAACAGAACGGCGCCATGTTCGGAGAAGGGGTGCTGGAGATCCTCCCCGACGGCTTCGGGTTTCTCCGCTCGCCAAATTATAATTACCTGGCCTGCACCGAGGATATCTACATCTCACCCTCGCAGATCCGGAAGTTCGACTTGCGCAACGGGGATACGGTCTCCGGGCAGATCCGCTCGCCGAAATCCCGGGAGCGGTTTTTCGCTCTTCTCCGGGTGGAGGCCATCAATTACCTGGCGCCCGGGGTCTCCAAGCAGAAAACCCACTTTGACAATCTGACCCCGCTCTATCCCGAGGCGCGCTTCATCCTCGAGTCCGACGCCAATGATGTCTCGATGCGGGTGATGGATCTTCTGACCCCGGTCGGGAAGGGACAGCGAGGCCTGATCGTGGCCGCGCCGCGGACCGGCAAGACCATGCTTTTAAAAGGCATCGCCAACGCGATCACCACCAATAACAAGGAAGTGAAGCTGATCGTTCTCCTGATCGACGAACGGCCGGAGGAGGTCACCGATTTCCAGAGAAGCGTCCACAACGCCGAGGTGATCTCATCCACCTTTGACGAAACCCCCGACCGGCACGTGCGGGTGGCGGAGATCGTGATCGAGAAGGCGAAACGGCTGGTCGAGCACGGGATGGACGTGGTGATCCTTCTCGACAGCATCACGCGGCTGGCCCGCGCCTACAACACCCTCCAGCCCCACAGCGGGAAGGTGCTTTCCGGCGGGATCGAGTCCAGCGCCCTGACCAAGCCCAAGAAATTTTTCGGGGCCGCCCGGAACATCGAGGAAGGGGGGAGCCTGACCATTCTCGCCACCGCCCTGATCGACACCGGGAGCAAGATGGACGGGGTCATCTTCGAGGAGTTCAAGGGCACGGGCAACATGGAGCTCAACCTCGACCGCCGGCTGACCGACAAGAGGATATTCCCCTCGATTGACATCGAGAAGTCGGGGACCAGGAAGGAAGAGCTGCTCATCCACCCGGATGAGCTCGCCCGGATCTGGCTTTTGCGCAAGGCCCTGAGCTCGATGCAGCCGGTGGAGGCGATGGAACTGCTGATCTCCAAGCTGAAGAAGAGCAAGACCAACGCAGAATTTCTGATGTCGTTGAAAGCCTGAAGGCTTTAAACGACATCAGAAATTCTGTAATTAATTTCGCTGAAAGTCTAA
>JAZDIV010000154.1:0-9973 GCA_043804695.1 PVC group bacterium
GGTCTGCCAATTCCACCACTTTTCGGGATTTCAATAATCGGAAAAACCGATTATTATAAATTAGCGCCGAAGGCGCTAATTTACATGCCGAAGGCGGGATTTGAACCCGCATACCCAATCGGGCACATGGCCCTCAACCATGCGTGTCTGCCAATTCCACCACTTCGGCTGAATCAGATAATTTTTCGCAGAAATTTTATTGAATATATATAAAACAGTCCTCCCTGACAAGGTTCTTCTCGCGGGTGATGCCGATCCCCGCCGCCTTGCAGACAGCGCACAGCCGGAGCAGAGGAGCGATCGTATTCCGGTAAAACTCTTCCGGGAGGATCGGTTCTTCAGGCGCCATTCTCTGATACGGGAAGTACCACTTTCCCAGACTGATCAGAGAGCGGACAAGCTGTTCTCCATTGAGGTATATCAAACCGCCGTCGGCGGCGCCTATTTTTGAGACCACTTCCCGGAAATACGAGTCCTCCCCGATCCCCCCGCGGGACCCCGACCGGACGTCGATCATCCTGGTCAGCAGGTCCCGGGAACTTCCGACAATCAGATAATCGCCCGTCAGCGCATAAGCCGGCTGGAGAAAGGGAAGGCCCGAGAGGAGGGTTATCTCCACCCCGTGATATTCCTCCTTGACCGGTTTGAGGTTGTGGGAGACCGCGCTCCAGGCAACAATCCTCTCCATGAAGGCGGCGGCTTTCATCCGGTCAACCACCGGGCAGATGAGGGAAAGAGGGGGAACCGGGAAAAATTCCTCTCCGGTGATCCCTTCCGAGACCAGGGCCCATCGGTCATCCAGCACGGGGATGATATCATCCTTCACGTTCACCCCCACCGCCCGCTCCCAGTTCCGCAAACCGGCCAGGGGAGCGGTTATTCCCTGCCGGGCTAACCCGCCGATCGCGAGAGAGACTTTCTCCCAGAGCAGGGACGGCTCTTGCGGGAATTCAGCAAAAATCATCGACCCAGCGGGCGCAAAACCGCGGAGAGTGCCGAGTGCGGTTTTTCCGGCGGAAGCCGGGGCGACGTTTTCCTCCTCCAGGGTAATAACCGCCCGGGCCCGGATGCCGCCGGCGTAGTCCAGGCTGCCCGCGATTGTCCGCCAGGCGGACAGTTGCCGCATCATTTCCTCCCCCCACTCCGGCAGCGGAAATCCTCCGCCGGGCGCGGAGAAAGAGACGGCTCCTCTCCCGCTTTGGCGGATGAAGAGAGCGAGCTTGAGATACCATTCCAGCGACTCCCCGAAGGAGAGGGAGGCCGCGCGGCGGGCGGCCTCAAATTCCGGGGAGTCGGAAAGCGCCTTCCCCTCCCCCCGCCGGGCCAGGTCAATCACCTGCTCAATAACGGGACGGCACGGCTCCTCGGAGACCGCCGCCACCAGGTAGTCGTCGATAAAGGTATAGGCGCTGTGGAAAGGGAACGATTCGGACGGACTGATCAGAAACACCTTTTCTCCTCCGTATTCCTCCTCCCGGAGGATCCGGTCCTCGGTCTTTTGCCAGCCGTCCCCCATCCTGACCAGCACCTCCATCAGCCGTGCTTTCAGACCAACCCGGGAAATCAGAACCACCGCCGCCGGACCGGCCGGATCGGCGGGGAGAGCCGCCAGGATGATATCTTCTCCCGCCAGTTCCATCACCCCCGAACGGTCGAGGGCAAAACCGTTGCGGTCCTCGAATTCATCCCGGAAGGCTTTGAGCTTCTCTTCAATTTTCTCCTCTTCCCAGAGCCGCGACCCGGTCAACTCCCGGAAGAATTCGCTCCCGGTGATTTTTTCCCAGACTTCCCTAAAACCGCGCACCCGGAAAAAAAAACCGGCCCGGGCCGGAACCAGGTCGGGGAGGGAGCGTTCGTGCCCCCGGGGAAGAGAGACGACTTCCACCACCGCTTTCCCGGCGGTGGTGAGACGATCGCGCCCGCCCGGATAGAGGACCAGGATGGCGACGATAATGAGCGCCAGGATGCCGATGCCGATCAGCCATTTTTTCATAACTTTAATTTTCCTCCGGAAAATTAAATGCGATAGGAAATTTTTACTCCTCGGTCACATGCAAGGCGCCGGGGATGGGCGGCGTCTATCCGCCAGGGTACTGTATATTACATTCTCCGCTTCAATTCACCCCCAATTTTTTCACTTCACTAATCAAATAAATGGCAGGCGGCCCGATGTCCGGGGGCGATCTCCCGCAGAGCGGGGACCGCCCGGCGGCACCGGTCCATCCGCCGTGGGCAGCGGGGGTAGAAAAGACAGCCGGTTACTGACGCCGGGACGTCGGTGTCCTTTAACTCCGGGCCGGTGCCGGGAGGGGGCGACGAGGGATCGGGGACCGGGATCGACTTCAAAAGAGCCGCGGTGTAAGGGTGCGCCGGTTCCCGGTAGAGATCCCGACTGGATGCCTCTTCGACGATTCTCCCCAGGTACATCACCGCCACCCGGTCCGATACATGCTCCACGACGCTTAAATCATGGGCGATCAGCAGGTAGGTCAGCCCGAACCGTTCCTGGAGATCGGAGAGGAGATTGAGGATCTGGGCCTGGATGGAGACGTCGAGGGAGGAGACCGGTTCGTCACAGAGGACAAACGCCGGGTTGAGGGCGATCGCCCGGGCGATCCCGATCCGCTGGCGCTGGCCCCCGGAAAACTCGTGGGGATACATCCGGGCGGAGTCCGGGGGGAGGCCGACAATCTCCAGCAACTCGAATACCCGGGTTTCTATTTCCCGCTTCGTCCCGACCCGGAAATTGTACAGACCTTCCGCGATGATCTCTCCCACCCGCATCCGGGGGTTGAGCGATCCGTAGGGGTCCTGGAAGATGATCTGCATCCCCCGGCGTACTTGTTTCAGTTCTCTCCACCCCAGCCGGAAAAGGTCGCTACCCGCAAAGAAAACCTCTCCGTCGTCGGCGGGGAGAAGCCGGAGAAGCAGACGGCCGAGGGTGGTCTTCCCGGAACCGGTTTCGCCCACCACGCCCAGGGTCTTTCCCCTCTCAATCCGGAAGCTGACGCCGTCAACCGCCCTGATGTACCCCACCGTCCGGCGCAACAGCCCCCGCTTGACGGGAAAATACTTCTTTAAATTTTTTGCTTCGATGAGTAAATCTTTTTGATCCATAACAAGCCCACTCTTTCAATAACGCTTTAAAACCCACCCGGCAAAAAATTTAAATAAATCACAAATCCCAAGCACCTCAGCCAGAGGCTGATCAGCCTCCGGCTGAAAAAAACAAACAAATGCCGCTACGACATTTATTGATATTCCGGCACAGTTCTTTATGGGCCACTGCGTTTGTGATTTGGAATTTGTGATTTGTGATTTGTTTGTTATTTGGGATTTGTTATTTGGGATTTCTCCTTCGCCAGGTGACACTCTACCCAATGCCCGGGTGCGATCTCCGTTGACACCGGCTCTTCTCTCCAGCAGATCTCTTCAGCCAGAGGACAGCGGGGATGGAAGGAACAGCCGCCGGGGATCCGCCTCAATGTCGGGACATTTCCGCGGATTGTCTTCAGCCTCCGCTTCTCTTCCCCCAGGCGGGGAATCGACTCCATCAGCGCCCGGGTATAGGGATGACAGGGACAGGTAAAAAGGTCCGGGGTTGACGCGGTCTCCACGATCCTCCCCAGGTACATCACCGCCACCCCGTCGGTCTCCTGGGCGACCACCCCCAGGTCGTGGGTGACCAGCAGAACCGCCATCCGGTAGCCGTCCCGGAGCCGGGAAAGAAGATTCAGGATCCGGGCCTGGACGGTCACGTCAAGAGCCGTCGTCGGCTCGTCCGCGATCAGCACCCCGGGGCGGCAGGCCAGCGCCATCGCGATCATGACCCGCTGGCGCTGACCGCCCGAGAGCTGGTGGGGATAGTCCTCCATCCGGCTTGATGGGTCGGGGAAATTCACGTCCCGGAGGAGGTCGACGGCGCGGCGGGATGCTTCGCTCCTGCCCACCGGCTCATGGACCAGGATCGCCTCCATGATCTGGTCCCCGATCGTGTACACCGGGTTGAGGGAGGTCATTGGCTCCTGGAAGACCATCGCCATCTCCTTCCCCCGGACCTCCCGCATCTCTCTCTCGGGAAGCGAGAGGATGTCCAACTCCTTCTCCTCCCGGCTCCGGAGCAGGATGCTCCCGGTCTCGACCGCCCCCGGCGGGGGCACCAGACGCATCAGGGAGAGGGCGGTCACCGTCTTGCCGCAGCCCGACTCGCCGACCAACCCCAGAGTCTCTCCCCGGGAGATCGAAAAACCGACCCCCCGGACCGCCGGAAGCCTGCCTTCTTCCGCGTGAAAGTAGGTGTGAAGATTCCTCACTTCAATGGTGGCGGTCATTGTTTCACCCCCCGCAGACGCGGGTCCAGAGCGTCCCGTACGGTATCGCCAAAGATATGCAATGTCAAGCTGATGAAGAAGATGGCGCCGGTCGCCGCCGCCAGCTGCCACCAGACCCCGCGGAAGAGCTCCAGCTTGGCGTCGTCGATCATCACCCCCCAGCTGGGCGCGTTCTTCACCCCCAGCCCGAGGAAGCTCAGGATCACCTCAGCGTGGATGTACCCGATGAAGCTGAGGGAGAAGGTAATAACAACCAGATGGAAGACGTTGGGAAGAATCTGCCGAAAGATGATCCGGGGACCCGGCGCGCCCAGGGAGCGGGCGGCCAGCACGTAATCCCGCTCCCGGTGCCGGAGCACCTCCCCCCGGATCAAGCGGCAGAGCCCCACCCACCCGGTCAGCCCCAGGGCCAGGTACACGGCCTTGATCCCCCGGATCTGAAATTCATATCCCAGAAGAGAGAAGTGCTTGTCCTGGAGCACGAAGGCGAAGGCCAGAATCAGGAGGTAATACGGGATCGACTGGAGCGTGCTGTAAAGCCAGGTGATGACGGCGTCGGCCTTTCCCCCGAAGTACCCCGCCAGCAGCCCCAGTGTCAGGCCGATGGCCGCGGCCAGGACCGACGCGACCAGAGCCACCGTGACGGCCACCCGGGTGCCGTACACGGTCTTGGCGAAGACGTCCCGGCCGTAGATGTCGGTCCCGAACCAGTGCTGCCCGGACGGCGGGAGATACGCTTCATCGAAGTTCTCCTTCTTCCAGTCCGGCGTCTGCCAGCCCGTGTAGACCCAGACCGTGACGGCAAGGTAGAGGAGTATCACCGAAAGGCTGATCACCGCCCGGGGGCGCCGGATGATCTCCCCCCAGGCCGATCGCCAGTAACCTTCCTGCCGGATCTTTTTCATCATTAGCCGCCAAGATTCGCACAAATCTTCATGATTTACCCCCCTACCTCGGCCCCTTTTCTCCACGAATTACACTAATTGACACAAATCAGTCTTGCGACCGTCGCGTCCTGATTTGAAGTTGCCACTTTTCGTTAATTAAAACATCGTCATAGTAAGACCCCTGCCGGTTTATCCGGCAGGTGAATCAGTTCGTGAGCTACCGGTTCGTTACACACACAATAGACCCCCGCGGCCTTGCGCCGCGGGTGAATTAGTTCATAGCTATCAAAATATAGCAGCTTGTAACTTTCTCCCCTGCCGGATAAACCGGCAGGGGCCGTTTCTGATTTTGTCTCCTGAGATTAGCTTATGGAACTTTCATTCCCCGGGGATAAACCCCGGGGGGATGTTCTTTATTTGTGACAACCTATATCAATTTCGTTCGATGTTGAACGTTCATTCTTTTATTCGTTCAATATTCAATGTTTAGGTTTTTAGTTTTCCCGACCTCACCCCCCTTATTTAGCCGCAAAAAGGGGCCGAGGTTGGGGCCGTTATATTTTTGCGTCTTTTGTCGAAGACCCTGAGTTTATCGAAGGGCGCCTCTTTGCGGCTAAAAAAGGGGCCGAGGTAGAGGCCATTAATTTTCTAATGTCTTTTATGCATTTTTGCGGCTACTTCAACGAAACCCGCGGATCGACCAGCGCGTAGAGAAGATCGGTCACCAGGATCGCGCCCAGGTAGATCAGGGACCCGATGAAGGTCAGGGCGTTGATCACCGGCCAGTCGGAACTGTTGACCGCGTCAACCAGCATGTAGCCGAGGCCAGGGATCGCGAAGAACCGCTCCATCAGCAGTGAACCCAGGAAAAGGAATGGTATTACCACCCCTACCTGGGTGATGATGGGGATCATCGCATTCTTCAGGACATGTCCGAACATCACCCTCCCCTCCCCCGCCCCCTTGGCCCACGCGGTCCGGACATAATCGGCCCGGACCTCGTCGAGGATAACGGTCCGGTAGAACCTGACCCCGGCGCCCAGGCCCGCCGCCACGCCGAGGAGCACGGGAAGGGCGACATACTGGATCACCGGGAAGCCGAATCGCTGGGGATAACCGTAAACCGGGTACCATCCCAGCCTTCCGGCCAGGAAGGCCTGGCCGACAATGATCAGGGCCAGGTAGGGCACGCTCATCCCGACAACCGCCAGGACCAGGACCGTCCGATCGAAGAGTCTCCCTCTCCGGAAGGCGCAGAACATAGCGATCGTGATCTGGAGGAAGAGCCCGATGATGAAGGAAGGAACGGTGAGAGAGAGCGAGGGAACCGCTCCGTCCCGGATCATCTGGCTGATCTTTCGCCCGTACTGCTCCGAGCGGCCGAAACGGAAGGTGAAGGTGTCGGCCAGGTGCCGGAAGAGCTGGTTGTCGGCGAACGCCTTCAGGTTCCCCTGGAGGAGCTTTCCGACCGGGGGCCAGAGCGACCGGTCGAAGCCGAGCTGGCGGCGGAGCTGTTCTTTCTGGATGGCAGTGGCGTACTTCCCGGCAATCCGGTCGACCGGGTCGCCCCCGACCACGCGGAAGAGGAAAAACGTGATCAGGGATATCCCGATGACGATGGGGATCAGGTAGAGTATCCGTCGTATAAAATAACCCGCCATAGTATTCTGCCGCGAAAAAACGCAAAAAATCGTAAGAGTTTCCCCCTACCTCGCTCCCTTAATTTTAGCCGCAAAAAGGCGCCCTTCGATAAACTCAGGGTCTTCGACAAAATACGCAAGAATTCCCTCTACCTCGCTTCCTTTATCAATGGCCGCTAAAAAGGGCAAAATATACAACATCATATTTTAGACAAAGTGTACTTTTTGATCTCCAGTTTCGGGACTCCGAAATTTATTAAATGGAGTGCAAAACTTGTCTCTCGAATACGATCAGACAACTGGAATATATTTTTCCCATCCTTCATATTTTTCCTCTTTTGCGTCTTTTGCGCCTTTTGGCGGCTATTAAAAGGGGCCGCGGTAGGGTCTTTTACCATTTTGTGTCTTTTGCGCCTTTTGGCGGCTATTAAAAAGGGCCGAGGTCGGGGCCGTCTATTATTATATATATATATCTTTGCGGCTACCTCAGCATTGCATCCCGCCGCTCCGTGTCGATCCGCTGGTACTTCATCGCGCCGTAGTCGAAGTCATGGGGATAATAGTTCTTGAGCCAGTCATAATACAGGGCGTAAACCACCCGGTAGGTACTGAGAAGCCAGGGGCAGTCCTCGATCACGATGTCCTCCATCCGGTGATAGAGGGGAATCCTTTTTTCCGGGTCGGGAATCGCGGTCGCCTCCTCGTACAGGGCGTCGAACTCGGGGTTGCTGTAATTGCAGGAGTTGGGGCCGGGGGAGCGGTTGGGGCCGTAAAAGAGGAGGAGGAAGTTCTGGGCGTCGGGGTAGTCCGCCACCCATCCCAGGGCGAAGATCTGGTGGCTGCGGGTTTTGGTGGCATCCTGGAATTTCGGCCAGGTCATGTAATCGACCTCCACCTCCAGGCCGACCCGCTCCATCTGGATCCGGAAAAACTCGCCCATCTGTCGGGCGGTGGTGTCCGTCCCCGGGACGGCCAGCTTAAGCGGGGGGATCGCTCCTCCCTGTGTCTTTTCCGCTTCCCCGAGCAGGCGGCGGGCCCCGTCCGGGTCGTACCGAACATACGGATTCACCTTATCCGGGCGGTACCCCGGGATCATCGGCGGGATCGGGCCGACCGGGATCCGTCCCCGGCCGTTGAGGAAGGTCTCGATGTAGGTCTCCCGGTCGAAGGCCAGGCTCATCGCCTGCCGGAGCGCCCGGTTACGGCCCACCACCGGATCGTCCATATTGAAGCCGTAATAGAAGATGGAGGGGTCTTCCGCCTTGATCAAGCTGATCCCCTTTTCCTTCAGCTCCGGCGTTAGTTCTTTTTCCGGGGTAATCGCCCGGTCGAAGCTGTCCTTGGGAATGCCGGCGGCATCGATCTCCCCTCCCAGGAAGGCCAGCCAGAGCGGCTGGTCCTCCTCGATGATCGAATACTCGATCCGGTCCAGAAAGGGGAACCTCTTCCCGGCGTCGGCCAGAAGCCCCCGCTCCGTCAGTTCCGGGGAGGCGGTGGAAGGGTACCGCTGGCCGCGGAAGTTCTCGTTCCTCACCATCGAGAACCGGTTGGAGCGGTAGTTCCCTTCCAGCGTGAAGGGTCCCGTCCCCACGGGATGATTGACCACGTCCTTCCCGTACTTCACGACCGTCTCCCGGGCCACCGGGGAGGTCGGGAGATGGGCCAGCCAATAGAGCAGAAAGTTATGGGGCCTGGTCAGGCGGATCTCCAGGATGTGGGGGCCGGGGGCCCGCAGTCCCTCGACCGGCCGGTCATAATCCACCTCCGTGGCGGTCGCGGTGTATTCGCGGAATTCATCCAGCCCTTTCACGTATCCCTGGAAGATCGAGGAGAAGTTGGTGGAACGATTATTCAGGTCGGCCATCCGTTTCCAGGCGTAGATAAAATCCTCCGCCGTCAGCTCCCTCCCTTTCCCTTCCGGGAAGGCCGGGTCATCGGCGAAAAAGACCCCTTTTTTAATTCTGATCGTGTATGTCATCCCGTCGGGGCTGATCTCCGGCATCCCGTCCGCCAGCAGGGGGACCACCCGGTAGGGGCGTTCCAGGTAGGCGTAGGTGTAGAGGGGCTCGAAGATCTTGGCGGCCACGGAGGAGCTGGTGGTGTCACCTATATCCTGAGGATCAAGCCCCCGGATCTTGGAGGCGAGGGCGGCGCGGCGGACCATCTCTCCCCCCTCCCCGCCGCCGCTGTCGCCTTTATAATAGAAAGGAACGGAGAGGAAAACGGCCAGGAGGATACTCGATATGATCCCCAATGTCAGCCAGATCTTCATCTTTCAATTTTTTTCTAAAAATTGTAATCGAAAGGACATCCCAGGGGAATAGGGAAATCATCTCTTTTCCCATCAGTCAAACTCTGTCCTCATCCATACATAAATTGAATCTTGCTATATGTTTAATTTTGCAGTATAATTCCGGACAGGGGACTTAGGTGCTGAATTATTAGTCAGTCCATAATTGTATGGACATGCCCATTGCGAAGAGCGAAGCGACGAAGCAATCTCAACTCTATACACAGCAAGAGATTGATTCGCTGCGCTCGCAATGACCGCAATCGTTGATGTAAATACTACAACGGTCGAATTAATATATTGGCTTTTTTCTTACCCCGATAGTCAGGGTCGAGGATTGTTGCTTCCTTTCATCATACCAATAGGCATGATAAGGGAAAATGCCTTAAACAGTATCAAGTCGCTCCAGCAGACCAGAGCCCGCGATGCGGATTTGGGCGGCTCAACTCGATGTTAGGCTTGAAATATTTCGTCTAAAATAGGAGGTGACTAAGATGGAAAAGATAGCGTATGTTATACTCGCCATAGTGGCCATCGGTTGGCTCATGGCAATGATAGCTGGCATGATAGCAACTTTTCCAGTTGGCTTAATTGGCCTTATTGTTATTCTCGCACTTGGGCTATTGTTTGTGAAAGCGTTAAAAGAGCGTATAGTGAATAGTAAAAATGACCGTTATTCTAAAGAGGTAGAAAAATAAGGAGGGTGACATGTTGTTAACTACTCAAGATGAATTATCAGGATACGAAATTACAGAAACTTTGGGAATGGTTCGTGGAAATACAGTTCGTGCTCGCCACATTGGAAAAGATATTTTGGCAAGTTTT
>JAZDIV010000155.1:0-40209 GCA_043804695.1 PVC group bacterium
TTGGCACCAAGTTTGAACGGGACCGGAAAAAGCTCCAGCCGCTGGTGGATGAGATCAACCGGCTGGAAGAAGAATACCGGGGCCTCTCCGATCAGGAGATTCGGGATAAAACCGGATTTTTTCGGAAACGCTTCGCGGAGCGGACGGGGGAGGCGCGCGGGCGGCTGGAAGAGGTGCAGCGGTCCCTGGCCGGGGACGTCTCCTCCGAAGAGGAAGAGGCCCTGCGGGCGGAAGAAAGGCAGCTGATCGGGAAGTTGAGAGATGAAGAGGCGGCGGCGCTGGATGAACTTTTGCCCGCGGCCTTCGCGGCGGTGAAGAATGTCTGCCGGCGGCTGCAGGGCCGGGAAATGCTGGTCTGCGGCCAGGAGATGACCTGGGAGATGGTCCCCTTTGACGTTCAGCTGATCGGGGCGATCGTCCTCCAACAGGGGAAGATCGCCGAGATGGCCACCGGGGAGGGCAAGACCCTGGTCGCCACGATGCCCCTCTATCTCAACGCCCTGAGCGGCAGGAACGTCCAGCTGGTCACCGTGAACGACTATCTGGCCCGCCGGGACCGGGAGTGGATGGGACCGATTTATGATTTTCTGGGGGTCACGGTCGGGTGCATTCAGAACGGTATGACGCCCTTCGAAAGACAGGAGGCCTACGCGGCTGACCTTACCTACGGGACGAACAATGAATTCGGTTTCGATTACCTCAGAGATAACATGGCCGTCCGCCAGGAAGACCAGGTTCAGAGGAAATATCTTTACTATAACCGGGAGAAGGATGAGATCCAGCGGGGGCACTTCTATGCCATCATCGACGAGGTCGACAGCATTCTGATCGACGAGGCCCGGACCCCGCTGATTATCTCCGGTCCGGTGACCGTGTCGACCCACAGGTTCAAGGAGATCATGCCCCGGATGCAGGAACTGGCCCGGAAGCAGAGCCTTTTCTGCAGCCGGCTGTTCACGGAAGGTAAAGCGCATCTGGAGCGGGGGGAGGATGATGCCGCCTACCGGAAATTCTACCAGGTCAAAAAAGGGGCCCCCATCAACAAGCAGCTGATGAGCCTGCTGGAACAGCCGGAGGTCCGGAAAAATCTTCAGAAATACGAGGGCGAGTTCGATTCCAAATCCAAGCAGGCCCCCCGGGCTGACGAAGGCCGGGCCCTCCGGGAAGAGCTTTTTTTTACCATCGAAGAGCGGGCCCACGAGATCGACATCACCGAGAAAGGGCACTCCGCGCTCTCTCCCCACGATCCGGAAGAGTTTGTCCTCCCGGATTTCCTGGTCGTCCGGCAGGAGATCGACGAGGACGCCGGTCTGACCCCGGAAGAAAAGAAGCGCCGGATCCATTACCTGGATGAGGAGGTGAATCTGAAGAGCGAGAAGATCCACAATGCCATCACCTCCCTCCGGGGGCTGGCCCTTTTCGAAAAAGACGTCCATTACGTCATCCAGAACAACCAGGTGGTCATTGTCGACGAGTTCACCGGCCGGCTGATGCCGGGCCGGCGCTACAGTGACGGGCTCCATCAGGCCCTGGAAGCTAAAGAAGGCGTCCGGATTGAACGCGAGACCCAGACACTGGCCACGATCACCATTCAGAATTATTTCCGGATGTACGAGAAGCTGGCCGGGATGACGGGCACCGCCGACACCGAGGCGGTCGAGTTCGATAAAATCTACGACCTCGATGTGATCGTCATCCCGACCAACCGGCCGATCGCCAGGAGCAATTACAACGACAAGATCTACAAGACCAAAAACGAAAAATATCACGCCGTCATCGACGAGATAGGGGAATGCCACCGGCGCGGGCAGCCCGTTCTGGTCGGGACGATCAACGTTGATACATCGGAGGTGTTGAGCCGGCTCCTGAAGCGGCGGAAGATCCCCCATCAGGTCCTGAACGCCCGCTATCATGAGCAGGAAGCCGGGATCGTGAGCAGGGCCGGCCAGCCCGGCGCGGTGACCATATCGACCAACATGGCCGGCCGGGGAACCGATATCAAGCTCGGCCCGGGGGTGGTGGAGAAGGGAGGACTGCATATTCTCGGCACCGAGCGGCACGAGGCGCGCCGGATCGACCTCCAGTTGCGGGGGCGCAGCGCCCGCCAGGGAGACCCCGGGTCTTCCCGGTTTTATCTCTCCCTGGAGGACGACCTGATGCGCCTCTTCGGCTCGGACCGGATCGCCGGCATCATGAGCAAGATGGGGCTGGAAGAAGGAGAGGAGATGACCCACCCGCTCCTGACCCGCGCCATCGTGACCGCCCAGAAAAGAGTGGAAGCTCACAACTTTTCCATCCGGGAACAGATCTTGAAGTACGACGATATCATCAACAAGCAGCGGGAGGAGATTTACTCCTTCCGCAACAGCATCATCGACAGCGCCCATCCCCGCCAGGGGATCATGGCGATCATCGAAGAGGTGGTGGCCGAAAAGGTCTCCCTTCATTGCCCGGAAGAATCGCCGCCGGAGGAATGGAACTGGGGGGGGCTGGCCTCCTGGGTCAGCACCACCTTCCCGATTCACCTTGACACCGGCGCCGCGCGGGCAGAAAAAGATTTGCGGCCGGACGGCGTCCAGGGCCGGATCATCGGGAGGGTGTCCCGTCTCTATGACTTCAAGGAAGAATACGAGGGTGTTGAAAACATGCGGCAGCTGGAGAAACTGGTTATCCTGGGTGTGATCGACCGCCTCTGGCAGGAACATCTCTACGCGATGGATGATCTCCGGCAGGGGATTTCCCTGCGGGCCTATGCCCAGGTGGACCCCCTGATCGCCTACAAGGAGGAGAGCTTCAAGATGTTTGCGGAGATGGAGAACAGCCTGAAGCAGGAGGTGGCCGCCAATATCTTCCGGAGCTCCATCCGCCCGCCGGTCGAGAGCATCTCCGAGCGGTTTATCCACGAACAGGTCCGGGCGTTTCACCGGAACCTCCCCGTCCCGGAACCCGCATTGACCCACGCCGGTCCCGAGCCTCCTTTCGGGGGCCGCTCCGGCGCGCCCCCCCCGGAGCCGGGCGCCTCTCCCCCGCCCCCCTATCGGCGCGCCGGGAAAAAGACCGGGCCCAATGATCCCTGCCCCTGTGGCAGCGGGAAGAAATACAAGAAGTGCTGCGGCAGATAAATTTTTCTTCGAAAATGAAAATTTTCAATTTTCATGAATAGTCAGGACTAACGGCGAGATTGTTTCTTTGCGGATTCACCTGCGCGACATCGGTTGGGCGTTACTGAGTGGTCTGCTCCTGACGCTTCCTTTCCTGGACTTTTCTCTGGCCCCCCTGGCCTGGATCGCCCTCATCCCGCTCATCGTAACCCTGTCCGGACGGCGGACCCGGGAAGGGGCGGTGCTGGGGTGGCTGGCCGGCGTCGTCTCCGGCTACGGGGGGATGTATTGGCTGGCCCGGGTGACGGTTCCCGGCTACGGGGTCCTCGGCTTCTACCTGGCGCTCTACCCGGCCGCCTGGGGAGGGTGGATCAGCTGGCTGAGCCGCCGCCGCCCGGGCTGGATCTGGTGGGCCGCCCCCGCCGGCTGGACGGCCCTAGAGTATCTGCGGACGTATTTTCTGACCGGGTTTCCCTGGAACCTGCTGGGGATCAGCCAGGCCCGCCACCTGCCCCTGATCCAGATTGCTTCGGTCACCGGTGTCTACGGCGTCAGCTTCCTGGTGGTACTGGCGAATGCCTCCCTGGCCGGCTCGATTCTCGCTTTCCGTCGCCGCGGTGCCCGGACGGGAAGGTTTTTTCTCCACGGGTACCCGGTGCTGGTGGCCGCGCTGGTGATCGGGGCGGTCTGGGGCTGCGGGTACCGGGTGCTGCTGCTGGATGCCCTCAAATCAACCCGGGGCGTTCCTCTCCGAGTGGCCTTGATTCAGGGAGGGGTCCTCCAGGAGCTGAAATGGCAGCCTTCCCGGGCCGCCGATCACCTGGAAACCTATCTTGGCCTGAGCCGGCAGGCTCTGGCCAGCGGTCCCGGCCTGATCATCTGGCCGGAATCGGCCCTGCCGTATTACCTGGAAGAACAGGAGAGCGTGCAGCGTGTTCTTCACCGCCTGGCGGCCGGGGGGAATACCTATCTGCTGGTGGGGGGAGACTGCCGGACCCGGTCCGCCCCGCGCCGGTTTTATAACAGCGCCTACCTCTTCAGTCCCGCCCCTTCTCGGTGGTCGCGGTATGACAAGATCCATCTGGTCCCCTTCGGGGAGTACACCCCCCTGAAGCGCATCTTCCCGTTCCTGGGCCGGGTGGTCCCCTGGGAAGAGGATTTTTCCGCCGGGGAGGGGATCTCCCTGATGAGGATGCACCATCCCAACGGCCCGCCGGCCGGCGGAACCGAGATGGGGGTCCTGATCTGTTTTGAGGATATCTTCCCCGGCCTGGCCCGGAAGATCGCCCGCCGGGGGGCCTCGCTTCTGGTCAACATCACCAATGACGCCTGGTACGGCAAGACGATCGCTCCCTTCCAGCACGCGTACGCCGCGGTCTTCCGGGCAGTTGAGAACGGGATTTACCTGGCGAGAGCGACCAACACCGGATATTCCTGTATCATCGATCCCCGGGGAAAGGTGGTGGGGGAGGTGGTTGACGACAAGGGGGAGCCGCTCTTCATATCGGGCTGGCAGACGGTGGAAATCTACCCCACCCGGTCCCGTTCCTTCTACACCGGGCACGGGGACATTTTCAGCTGGATCTGCATTGCTCTTGCCCTGACGGCTTCTTCCGGGTTAACCCGATTTAAAATAAATCGGGTTAGTTTTGAACAATGCCGGAGAGGGCGTGGATAGTGGTACAATCAATATTAGGATTTAGGATTTCCTGCTCGAAAACCTTTTCGAACAGGGTCAAGCTAACATTGGAGGTCCGCCATGTCCGATGAAATCCACGAACGGCTCCGGGAGATCAAGGAACGCTATGCCCGGATGAGGGGGTACCTTTGACCTGGCAGCGCACAAACAGCGGCTGGGCGAACTGGAAAACGAGATGGGACGCCCCGGGTTCTGGAATAACCGCGAGCGCGCCCAGCAGGCCGTTGAAGAACTGAAAGCGACCAGAGAACTGATTGACCCCTGGGATACGCTCGATTCGGAGGTGTCCGATCTGGAGGAGATCATCGAGCTGGCGGGGGGAGACGAGAGCCTGGCCGGAGAGGTTGAGTCGGAGGTCGGGAAGCTGGAGGGCAATTTGAACGGCCTTGAGTTCAGGATCATGCTCTCCCGGCCCGAAGACGGCAATAACGCCATCTTTTCCATCCAGGCCGGGGCCGGGGGGACCGAGTCCTGCGACTGGGCCCGAATGCTCTGGCGGATGTACACGCGCTGGTGCGAGGAGAAAGAATACGACGTCAGGATTCTGAGCGTGACCCCCGGCGAGGAGGCGGGGATCAGGAGTCTGACCGCGATTATCGCCGGCCGGTACGTGTTCGGGTTCATGAAAGCGGAGCGGGGCGTGCACCGGCTGGTCCGGATTTCGCCCTTTGACTCCAACCGGCGCCGGCACACGTCGTTCGTTTCGGTGGACGTGATCCCGGAGTTGGGCGACGACATCGAGGTCGAGATCGCGGAGAAGGACATCAGAACCGACACCTATCGTTCCTCCGGGGCCGGCGGCCAGCACGTGAACGTGACCGATTCCGCCGTGCGGATAACGCATCTCCCCACCGGCATCGTGGTCCAGTGCCAGAACGAGCGCTCCCAGCACAAGAACCGCGCCCTGGCCATGAAGGTTCTGAAGGCGCGTCTCCACCAGCTGGAGCTGGAGGAACGGAAGCAGAAGATGGCCGAGCATTATGATGAGCAGAAGAAGATCGAATGGGGCAGCCAGATCCGCTCCTACGTTTTTCAGCCCTACTCCATGGTCAAGGACCACCGCACCGGGTTTTCGGTTGGAGACGTCAGGGGGGTGATGGACGGGAACCTCGATCCGTTCATTCTGGAATATCTGAGGAAGAACTGCTCTCTGGAGTAGCGCCCTCCACGCCCCCGTCAAGAATGTGCTTTAGAGATATGAATAGATGGTGTACTATATTTTTTCTCTCCTGGAAAACATCGGGGCGGGAAAAAACAAGAATGTCAATACAACAGATGTGTAAAGTGTGAGGTGTAATGTGTAAAGATCCCTTACACTTTTCACTTTAAACTTTACATTTGAGCAGTTGCATTCAAACTAATTCTTGGGTAATCATCAGTCTGTTACACGTTTAAAAGGTACAATTCACTCCAATTCTTCTAAATTAGCGCCGGAGGCGCTAATTTATTATGGATGACTTACGAGAAAACAGGTTGAAGAAACTCCAGGAACTGGTCGACCGCGGTGTCAACCCGTATGGCGGCCGCTTTGACCGTCGGGACACGGCCGCCGATTGCCGGGATCGGTACCAGGAGGGCCGGGAAGTGGCGGTAGCCGGGCGCCTGACCGCGATCCGGGGGCACGGGAAGGCCGTCTTCGCCGATCTGCGCGACTCCAGCGGGAAGATACAGCTGTACCTGCGGAGAGACGTGCTGGGCGAGCAGGCGTTCGAGACCGTCAATCTGCTTGACCTGGGAGACATCGTGGGGGCCCGGGGCACTCTTTTTACAACCCGGAAGGGAGAGATCAGCGTCATGGTCCGGGAGGTGACCCTCCTCAGCAAGGCACTCCAGCCCTTGCCGGAAAAGTGGCACGGGCTGCAGGACCGGGAGACACGGTATCGCCGGCGGTATCTCGATCTGATCGTGAATGAAGAGGTGTCCGCACTGTTCCGGAACCGTTCCCGGATTATCCGGGAGATCCGTCTTTTCCTGGAAGAGAGGGGATTTTTGGAAGTGGAAACCCCGATGATGCAGGCCCTGGCGGGCGGCGCCGCCGCCAAACCGTTTCAGACCTATTATTCGGCCCTGGACGCAAAGATGTTCCTCCGGATCGCGCCGGAGCTGTACCTGAAACGGCTGCTGGTCGGTGGCTTCGAGAAGATATTCGAGCTGAACCGGAGTTTCAGAAACGAGGGGCTCTCCCGGAAGCATAACCCCGAGTTCACCATGCTGGAGATCTACGAGGCCTATGGAGACTGCCGGACCATGATGGAGCTGGTGGAATCGCTTATCACCCATGTCGCCGGCAAGGTGTGCGGGAGCCTCCGTCTGGAGCAGGGTGATGCCGTTATCGACCTGGAACGCCCCTGGAAGCGGGTCAGATACCGGGATCTGATCACCGGCTACCTCGCCCGGCCCGATTGGTTCTCCCTCCCCCCCGCCGAGATGGCCGCCATCGCCGCCGGCCGGAGGCTGGAAATCTCCGCTTCGATGTCGCCGGTTGAGATCACCCATGAGATCTACGAGAAATGCGTCGAGTCGGGACTGATCCAGCCGACCTTTGTTCTGGAACTTCCCGCCGAACTGGTCCCCCTGGCGCGCCGCCGGGAAGATGATCCCGGGGTGGTGGATGTGTTCGAACTGGTCGTCAACGGCTCCGAGCTGGCTCCGGGATATTCCGAGCTGAATGACCCCCTCGAACAGCGCCGCCGTTTTCAGGAACAGGCCGCCGGCCGGCCGCCGACGGCCCCGGATACCGGGGAGCGGATTGATGAAGACTTCCTGGAGGCGATGGAGACCGGGATGCCGCCGGCGGGAGGGACCGGGATCGGGATCGATCGATTGGTCATGCTTCTGACCGGTTCCTCCAGCATCCGGGATGTGATCCTGTTCCCGCAGTTGCGGCCGATGACCGATGATAGGAATGACGACGTCCGGCCCGAAAAGTGATCTTCATTTAATCTTTGGCATTGTTCAAAACTAACCCGATTTATGAATAAATCGGGTTAAGAGCAACTTCATTTACCGCCGGCTGTAAACAATTGGGGATCCATGGCCATGCTTCCATTTACGATCTGGTCCGGGCTCCGCTTCCTTCGCTTCCGGGGAAAGGAGTCGTTCGTCTCCCTGATCACCGTCATATCCATCGCCGGCGTGGCGGTGGGGGTGATGACCCTGATGGTGGTGATGTCGGTCATGAGCGGCTTTGACCGGGAACTGAAAGATAAGTTCCTGGGCATCTACGGCAATGTGGTGGTCACTTCAGGAAGCCTGATCTATAATTACCCGGAACTGATCGAGACCCTTCGGTCGGTTCCCCGGGTGGAAGCGGTGGCACCGTTCGCGGCCGGCCAGGCCATTATTCGCACCAGAACCCGCGCCCTGGGGGTCAACCTGCGGGGAATCGATTGGGAAAAAGAGACGGCGGTGAGCAAGCTGGGCCGCTACCTGCAGGCCGGGACGGTCCGGATCGGGGAGGGCGGGATTCTGATCGGAGCCCAGTTCGCCCGGCTCTGCGGCCTCCGGATCGGAGACACGGTGATCGTGGTCTCTCCCGGGGAAGGCCTCCTCCCCGGCGCCGCCGGCGCCCGGAGGGAAAAATTCGCCGTCAGCGGCATTTTTAAATCGGGGATGGCTCAGTACGATCTGGAACTGGCCTATGTCAGCCTTCCGGCCGCCCAGAGGCTTTTTGGACTGGGCGACGGCGTGAACGGCCTCAGCATCAAGATCGATGACGTTGAGTACGCCCATGCGGTGAAAGAGGAGATCGCGCAATCGCTCCCCTCTCCCCCCTACCACGTGCGGAGCTGGATGGAGCTCAACAAGCCCCTTTTTGCCGCGATCCAGGTCGAGAAGAACCTGATGTTTATCATCGTGATGCTGATCACGGTGGTGGCTTCGTTGAACATCGCCAGCACCCTGATCGTCTCGGTCAAAGAAAAGACCAAGGCCATCGGCATCTTCAAATCGCTGGGCGCCACCGAGGCGTCCATCCGGAATATCTTCACGCTCCAGGGCGCGCTGATCGGCCTGATCGGCACCGCCATCGGCTGCGGGGCCGGGCTGATCCTGATCGACCAGATCAATCACGTGGCTGATTTCATCTCCGCCCATTTCGGTATTGAGGTCTTTCCGCCGGATGTTTATTATTTTGAAAGCATTCCGGCCCGGATCAACCTGGCCGAAACGGCGATCATCGCGGCCTGCGCTTTGTTGATCAGCATCCTGGCGTCGCTCTACCCCGCCTGGCGGGCGGCGCGGATGGAGCCGGTCGAAGCCCTGCGGTACGAATGAAAAATGAACGTTCAACGTTGAACGTTCAACGTTGAACGTCGAACAAACCTGCCGCCGGTCGCCGGCGATAAAAAACAGGCCGGGGCCTGTGCCTCGGCATGGTATGAATCAAACAGAGACAGATACATTTCTTCTGGTGGCCGAAGGGGTTACGAAGAAATACCGCGTCGGCAAACTGGAACTCCCGGTATTGAGAGGGATCGACCTGACTGTTAAAGAAGGAGAGGTTATTGTCATGGCCGGCCCGTCGGGGGCGGGGAAGAGCACCCTCCTCCATATTCTGGGCGGGCTCGACACCCCCACCAGCGGGCGGGTTCTTCTGGCCGGGGATGACCTCTCCCGGCTCAGCAACCGTACCCGCGCCCGGCTGCGGAGCGAGAAGGTCGGTTTTGTCTTTCAATTTTTTCATCTTCTTCCCGAGTTTAAAGCCTGGGAAAACGTGGTCATCCCCTGTCGGATCCGGGGTGGAGGCGGCGAGAACCGTCTCCAGAAAAGATTGCGGGAGCGGGCCGCCCACCTGCTGGAGCAGGTCGATCTGGCCGACCGGATGAATCATTATCCTTCTCAGTTGTCCGGCGGGGAACAGCAGCGGGTGGCGATCGCCCGGGCATTGTCCAATGATCCCTGTCTGATCCTGGCTGACGAGCCGACCGGGAACCTCGATTCCCGCGCCGGCGACGACCTGCTGAATTTATTCGGGAGACTGCACTCCGAAACGGGGAAGACGCTGGTTCTGGTTTCACATGATCAGCAGGTAGCCGACTGGGCCCCCCGGATCATCCGGATCCGGGACGGGCTTCTGGAGAATGGAGGCGACTGAAGCGAGCTAATTTGCTGCTCCGGAATTTCAAAAACGGTGAAGGTAAGGGTAACGATGCCCGTATCGGTGAAGGTAACGGTAATGGCCGCTCCGCCCGGCGCACGTAACCGTAACCGATAGACGAAACGGGCCTCGTCACCTTAACCGTCACCCAGTTGCGCCGAAGGCGCTAATTTATAGAATCAAGGGGGATTCGATGCAGATCTACATTAATGGAGAATACTATGACAAAGACGATGCCCGGATTTCTGTCTTCGATCACGGTCTTCTGTACGGGGATGGTGTTTTCGAGGGGATCAGGGTCTACGCGAACAAGGTCTTCCGGCTCGACGAGCATCTGGAAAGGCTCTACGAGTCGGCCAAGGCGATCGACCTGACCATCCCCCTCCCGTTCCCGGAACTGAAGAGGGACGTGCTGGCGGCGGTCCGCCGCAACGCGTTGCCCGATGCCTACATCCGGCTGATTGTCACCCGGGGGGAGGGAAACCTGGGGTTAAACCCATATACCTGCGGCACCCCATCCGTTATCATTATTGTCGACCAGATCGCCCTCTATCCGCGAGAACTCTACCAGAAAGGATTGGCCGTGATTACGGTCGCCACCCAGAGAAATTTACCAGAAGCGGTCAACCCCCGGATCAAGTCCCTCAATTATCTTAACAACATTCTGGCAAAAATCGAGGCCATCAATGCCGGGGTGGAAGAAGCGATCATGCTCAACTCATTCGGGCTGGTCGCGGAGTGCGCGGGGGATAACATCTTCGCCATCCGCAAGGGAACCATTTTAACTCCGTCGATCAGCATGGGGGTCCTGGAGGGGATAACCCGGAATACAGTGATTCAAATGGCCCGGGAGCAAGGAATTGAGGTCAAGCAGCTGGTGATGACAAGGCATGACCTGTTCATCGCCGACGAGTGTTTCCTGACCGGCACCGGCGCCGAGATCATCCCGGTTATCAAGATCGACGGTCGGGTGATCGGGGACGGGAAACCGGGAAAGATGACAAAAGACCTGATGGCTTCGTATCACCGGTTGACCCGGGAGGAAGGAGTCCCGGTGTAAATTAGCGCCTGCGGCGCTAATTTATGGGAATCACATCTCGCTGCAATAAAGTATTATATTGAGAACGATCTGAGAATCGGTTTAAGTCCAGCAGTTCATGCCGGAACGCTTATTCATTTTAGGCAATAAAGAGTTAAAATTATCATGTCGGCTTGAATCGTTGGATTTATACTCATCCGATAATCGTGATCAATTCCAATTTATTTTATAAACAAGTAATTACCTAAATTAGCGACCGAAGGGAGCTAATTTATAATGATCTGCCAGAATTGTCAAAAGCAGGAAGTCACCGTTCATTTCACCGAGATCATCGACGGCAAGGTGATCGAGCTCCATCTCTGTGAGGACTGCGCCCGTCAGAAAGGGATCGCCCTCACCCCTGCCGACGCCGTCTCCGAGCTCATCAGCACCCTGGCCGCCGGCCGGGAGACGGATGCCGATGAGGATGTCCGGTGCCCCTGCTGCGGCCTCACCCTGAAAGAACTGCGGAGCGGCGGACGTCTCGGGTGTGGCGAATGTTACCGGACCTTTTCCGCCAGCCTGAAGCCCCTGATGAAGAATCTTCATAAAGGCACCTCCCATACCGGGAAGCTCCCCGCCGCGGCCCGGAAAAACGCCGCCGGGCCGAAAAAGCGGGGTCGGGCGGCGGCCCCGGGAAAACCGTCGTCCGGGGCCTCCGGGGGAGGGGAGAGGAAGAGGGGAGAAGATGCTCTCCGCCTGCAAGAAGAGATCCGGGCCGCCGTCGCCGACGAAGACTATGAGAAGGCCGCACAATTGCGCGACCGGATGAAAGAATCGGAACCGCCCCGGACGGACGATTCTAAGAATGGCGTCTCCGGATCCGATAGATAAATTATTTTCTTCGAGGTAAATGATGGCCAAGGTTATAAGGCTTTTTTATTATAGCGCCTCGGTGAAAATATGTTAGTTAACCAACAGCCCCCCGATTGATTCAATCGGGGGGCTCGAATAAATTAGCGACCGAAGGGAGCTAATTTATAAATGAAGCTGGAAGATTTGCTGGAGAATATGGCTCCCTGGCTGACGGGAGACGGACCGGAGGCGGACATCGTGTTCTCCAGCCGGGTGCGGCTGGCGCGGAATATCAGGGGCTATAATTTCCCCCGGAGAATGAGTCGGGAAAATCGCCGGAATCTGTTTGCCGTCATTGTCGCGGGGATCGGGCGGACCGCTTCGCTCCCGGACCCGCTGATCGTGAAGCTGGAGGAGCTTTCCGAACTGAACCGGCAGTTTTTGATGGAGAGACACCTGATCAGCCGGGAACTCTCTCCGGAGCACCAGGGCGGGGCGGCCATCGGGAAGAACGAGATCGTGAGCCTGATGATCAACGAGGAGGATCATCTCCGGATCCAGGTCATCCGGTCGGGCCTGAGCCTGGCCCGGTGCTGGGAGGAGATCGACCGGATCGACACCGACCTGGAGAAGGTCCTCACGTTTGAATGTTCTCCCGAATACGGGTATCTCACGGCCTGCCCGAGCAATGTGGGAACCGGAATGCGGGCGTCGGTCATGATGCACCTTCCGGCGTTGGTTCTCTCCCAGCAGATCGGGAAGATCGTCCAGGCGGTGGGGAAACTGGGACTGGCCGTGCGGGGGCTTTACGGGGAAGGCTCGCCGGCCGCGGGAAACATCTTCCAGATTTCAAACCAGTCCACTCTCGGCAAGTCCGAGTCGGAGATCCTGGGCGACCTGGAGAAGATTATCCGTAAGATCATCATCCACGAGCGCAACGGGCGCCGGGTCCTTCTTGACGGGCAGCTCTTGCGCCTGCAGGATCGGATCTGCCGCGCCCGGGGCATTCTCGAGAATGCCCGGCTGATCAGCAGCGAGGAGACGATCAGCCTGCTTTCCGCCTTGCGAATGGGCGTCGATCTCGGGGTGCTGGACTCGATCACCCGGAAAACGGTAAACCAGGTCTTCATTCAGTCGCAGCCGGCGCATCTGCAGAGGCTGGCCGGCCGGGTTCTCGCCCCGGAGGAACGGGACGCCCTCCGGGCGAACCTGATCAGGGAAAAATTGGCCGGCCCGCCCCGTTAATTCGGGTTAGTTTTGAACCAGATCGAGGATAATGTCGTCAATAATAGAGTAATTTATTGCTTTGGAATTTCAAAAACGGTAACGGTAAGGGTAACGAAGCCCGTATCGGTGAGGGTAACGGTAACGGCTGCCTCGCTGGGCGCACGTAACCGTAACCGGTAGACGAAACGGGCATCGTCACCGTAACCGTAACCACGTTGCGCCGAAGGCGCTAAGTTCCTACTTCGGAATTTCAATGAATAGATGTCAGGTGTAAGGTGGGGCGAGTTTCTTTACACTTTACACTTTACACTTTAAACTTTACACTAACGAGTTGCGAACGAAGTGAGCTAACTCGTATTACAGGAGTTTACCCATGTTCGACCAATTTACGCCCCGGGCCCGGCAGGTCATCCTGCTGGCCCGGAAGGAAGCGGACCGGTTCAATCATAATTACATCGGCACCGAACACCTCCTTTTGGGGTTGGTGAAGCTGGGGCAGGGGGTGGCGATGGATGTTCTCCGGGAGATGGGGATTGATTTTGAAACACTCTGGAGGGAGATCGAAAGGGCGGTGGGAAGCGGGCCGGAGACAAAGGTGATCGGCGAAGTCCCCCTGACCGTCAAGGCCCGGAAGGTGATCGAGCTGGCCCTGGAGGAGGCGAAGCAGCTCCAGCACAGCTACATCGGCACCGAGCACCTGCTGCTCGGCCTGATCAAGGAGGGGGAAGGGGTCGCCGCCCGGGTGATGAAAAACCTGGGAGTCGACCTGGATGAAACCCGCCGCCGGATATTAGAGAAGCTGAAGATGGAATACGGCGCCAATCCGGTGAAAGCGGAGTCGGAGAAGAAGAAATCATCCAAGACACCGGCCCTGAAAGTGTTCGGACGCGACCTCACCGAACTGGCCCGGGCGGGCAAACTGGACCCCGTGATCGGGCGGGAGCGCGAGATCGAACGCGTCAGCCAGATCCTCTGCCGCCGCACCAAGAATAACCCGGTGCTGATCGGCGAAGCGGGGGTCGGGAAGACTGCGATCGTGGAGGGGATGGCCCAGAAGATCGTCGCCGGAGAAGTTCCGGAGATACTTCGCCAGAAAAAGCTCATCACCCTGGACCTGGTCCTGATGGTGGCCGGGACCAAATACCGGGGGCAGTTTGAGGAACGGCTGAAGGCGGTGATGGACGAGATCAAGCGGTCCCAGAACATCCTTCTCTTCATCGACGAGCTCCATACCATCGTGGGCGCGGGCAGCGCCGAAGGAGCAATGGACGCTTCCAATATTCTCAAGCCCGCCCTCTCCCGGGGGGAGATGCAATGCATCGGCGCCACCACCATGAACGAGTACCGCAAGTACATCGAGAAGGACGCCGCCCTGGAGCGCCGTTTCCAGGTTATCCGGGTTGCCGCCAACACCGTGGCGGAAACGGTCGAGATCCTCAAGGGCCTGCGGAAGAAATACGAGGAGCATCACAACGCCGTCATCTCCGACGCGGCCATTACCGCGGCGGCGGAACTCTCCGACCGCTACCTCCCCGGCCGCTATCTGCCCGACAAGGCGATTGACCTCATCGATGAAGCCGCCGCCCGGGTCAGGATCGCGGTCATGACCCGGCCGAAGGCTTTGAAAAAGCTGGAGGAGAAAGTCGGCCGGCTCGGCCGGCAGAAAGAGGAGGCGGTTAAAAATCAGGACTTCGAGCAGGCGGCCCGGCGGCGGGACGAGGAGAAAAAAGCCCAGGAGCAGTTGAACGGCCGGCTGGCCAGGTGGAAGAACGCCGGCGCCTCCCGGAAGGTGACCGTCGATGAAGAGGGGGTGGCCCAGGTTCTCTCCCGGTGGACGGGAATCCCGGTCTCCCGGATGGAGGAGGAAGAAACGGCCAAGCTCCTGCGGATGGAGGAGGAGATCCACCGGCGGGTTATCGGCCAAAACGAGGCGATCGTCGCCATCTCCCGTTCGCTGCGCCGTTCCCGCGCCAACCTGAAAGATCCGCGGCGGCCGATCGGATCCTTCATTTTCCTGGGCCCGACCGGGGTCGGCAAGACCTACCTGGCCCGCGCCCTGGCCGAGTTCATGTTCGGCAACGAAGACGCGCTGATCCAGCTGGACATGTCCGAGTACATGGAGAAATTCGCGGTCTCCCGGATGGTGGGATCGCCTCCCGGGTATGTCGGTTACGAGGAGGGCGGCCAGCTGACCGAGCAGGTCCGGCGCCGTCCTTATTCGGTGGTTCTTTTTGACGAGGTGGAAAAGGCCCACCCCGAGGTCATGGGCATCCTCCTGCAGATACTGGAAGAGGGGACCCTTACGGACAACTGGGGCCGGGCGGTTGATTTCCGCAACACCGTTGTCATCATGACCTCCAACGCCGGCGCCGAACTCCTCCGGAAAGGGACGACGGTCGGGTTCGGAGCCCGGACCGACCAGGACCGGCACGAAGAGATAAAAAACGCCGTCCTGGGAGAGGTCAAGAAGATCTTCAAACCGGAGTTTCTGAACCGGGTCGACGACACCATCGTCTTTCATCAACTGAGCCGGGAGAACCTGATCCGGATTCTGGACCTCCAGATGGAGGCGGTGACGGGGCGTCTCCGGGACCGGGGGATCACACTGGAGATGACCGGCCCGGCCAAGGAATTCCTGATCTCCGAAGGCTACGACATGACCATGGGCGCCCGCCCCCTGCGGCGCGCCCTGGAGCGGCTGGTGGAAGACAGCCTGGCCGAGTCAATCCTGAAAGGCGAAATCGCGGCCGGGGACCGGGTCAGGATCGGGCTGAAGAATAAACGGCTTAATTTTGCGACGGTTAAACCGGAGCAGTCATGAAAATTAAAATTTTTTTATGAATGATCCGGGTTTGCCGACCGCTGGATCTCCGCGCTGAAAACAACATTCATTATCTGGGTTTTCGTCCTCCTCCCTGCTGCGGTCATCTCTCCATTCTCCGCTTTTCCACAGAGCGTGACCCCGCCCGCTCCGAACGCTTCGCCCACCCCCGCCCGGGCTGACATCTACCGGGAGATCGGGCGGCTGAAAATGGAAATGGCCCGGCGCCCCGGCGCCTCCGCCTCCGCCCGCGCGAAGTTGGTCCGGCTCTATCTGCAGGCGGGAGATCCCGAACGGGCCGTCAGTCTCTACCGGTACGCTCTGATCATCGAACCTGACCGGGCGCCGGCATACCACCGGAAGATCGGCGATATCTACCGGGAGCTGGGTCGCGGTGAAGAAGCGGAACGGGAGTATCAGCTGGCCGAGACGTCCGAACGCCCCGACCCCTCCCTTCGCGCCCGAGGGCAGCTGCGGGAGTGGGAGGAGACGGGAAGAGACGATCTCCTCCTGCAGCAGTACCGTTTTCTTTTCTGGACGCAGTCCGGTTCCCGGATCCCCTACCTCCGCCGGATCGCCCGGATTCTCTCCCGGCAGGGGGAAGAGGCGGAGGCCCGGCGCTATTATGATTGGATGGTGCGGAGCTTCCGGCGGCTGATCGAAGAAAGGCCGGCCCGGGCCCTGGACTACACCCTCCGAATTGCCGACCTCTACGAGGAGATGGGAGATGGGACGGCGGCGGAACGGGAGTACGCCGGGGCGGTCGTGATTGAGGGTGCTGAGGGGGCGACGGCGCTGACGCGCCAGGCCGATTTTTACCGCTCACAGGGGAAGCCGGAAAGAGCTCTCTCCCTCTACCGAGAAGCGGAAAAAAAGAAAGGGGCTGACCCGGTCTCGGTGTGGCTGAAGATAGCCGCGATTCTCGAGGACAGGGGCGAAACCGGTCCGGCCCTGGATTGGCTGGAGAAGGCGGCGGCGGCGGGGGAGGGGAAGGAAGGGGCCGTGATCAGGCTGAAGGTTGCCCGTCATCTGGCCCGGCATGAGGAGCCGGAGCGGGCGCTGGAAGCATACCGGTCCGCTCTGCCGCACCTGAGCCCGGCGCGCCGGGCCGGCGTCATGGAGGAAATCGGCGATATCCTCGCCGACCGGGGCCGGGAAGCGGAGGCCGCGGAGGCCTACCTGAAGGCAATGGCCCTCTGGGAGGAGGACCGGGAGGGGAAAGATCCCGGCCTCCGGATCTTGGAACGCCTGAGCCGGCTGGCCGGGAAGGCCGGGCGGGCGGAACTGTCCGAGGAGTACTCTCAAAAGCTGATCGAGGCCTATCGCCGGGAGTTGGGCGCCGACCCCGTCCGGGCGCCGTATTATCATCGCGCGCTGGCCGCGCTTTACTCCCGCCGGGGACAGCACCGGGAGGCGAGCGCTCATTACCGGGCCTGGAGCAGCCTGGCCCCGGAAGACCCCTATCCCCCGTATCGCCTCTATCGCCTTTACCGGGATCATTTCTCCGACCCCGAAACCGCCGACCGGTACTACGCCCGGTACCGGGAGTTGCGGAAGAAAGAGAGGGCACAGGCCGGCCATCAGCAATCACCGTCACCGGTTACTGGTCGCTGATTATTTTTTTACTTGGATTGTCCTCCCCGCGGAAAGTAGATATAATCCCTGTCTCCGCGTTGTTTAGCATTCCGATAATAATTGAAGCGGATGATTTTAGAGGCTCTCCGATAAATCCGATTTAACCATTGTTGCGGTCATTGCGAGGAGCGCAGCGACGAAGCAATCCCATCGTTTTGGGTATGAATGGGTTTGGTTGAAGAGAAGAGATTGCTTCGCCCTTCGGGCTCGCAATGACGTAAAAAGTGGTTGATCGGACAGCCTCTAAGGATTGCGGCGACCACAACAGCCCCTTAAAGTTTGACCCCGGGAGGATGAGATGGAAACGCTGATGGACATTCCCCTGGACGCGATCTCCGTTCCCAAGGACCACATCCGTGTCCAGAGCATTGATGAAAAAGCCCTCAAAAAACTCTCGGAATCCATCCTCTCCGCCGGATTGCTGGTCCGGATCCTCCTCCGGCCGGTGGGGGAGGGGAGATATGAACTGGTGGACGGCGAGCGGCGCTTTTGCGCCTTTCGGTCTCTCTACGAGCAGGAAGGTCAAAAGTGGGTCGCCATCCCGGCCATCGTGGAGGAGATGACGCCGAAGGAAGCCGTCCGCCGCCAGGTAACGATCAACGAGAACCGGGAGGACCTCACCCCCTTCGAGAAGGCCAAGGGCTACAAGCTGGCCTGGGAGACCGGCTACTTCAAGAGCTACCGGGAGCTGGCCACGACGGTGGGGAAGTCCCACACCTCGGTCGTCCGGTCGATCGGCATCTTCGACAAATTCCCCCCGGAGATCGTCAAAGGTTTCGAGGACGGGACCATTAAACAGGCGTATCTCAAATCGTTCTATCGGCTTCCCAATCAAAAGGCGATGCTTAAAGTTTACCGGGAGATTGTGCGCAATAAACTGAAGTCGGCGCAGGTCCGCGAATTAGTGAATCAGCTTGATGAAAAATGGTTGAGCGGTGATCGGGAACTCCTCCGCCAGCTGGCGGAGAACGATTCCACCATCAAGGAGCTGTTAGGGAGCGAGATCGAGATCGCCGATCTCGTCAACAAGAGCAAACTAACCTTTAATTATACCAATCTCACCCGCGCCAAGCAGTTGGTCAAGCTCATGAATGCTTTAATGGGGAGTGGTGTCTTTGCCACCACTTTGGCGGAATACCATAGGAAACAATGAGTTACAACCACTCCGCGCCCAAAATCAGAAAAAATTCATGGACAAACCGGCATCCTAAGCCAATTTATGTTCTTTATCAAGCGGCCGGTTGTAATGACTGACAGAAAAAGTTATCAAGGAAATTGAAATATTTGCTCCGTCCCCGAATAACTCAATATGAATAAGTCAAGAAGTCAAGAACGTCCCCGCCTCCAAGAAAAATTAACGGCAGAGAATATCTGCCCGGATTTCCCCCGGTGGCCGGAAAGCTGGCAGGGAGACAGGGAAGATATCCCCTACGGACTGGGTTTGATTGACGAGATGCGCCCGTTTATCTCCCACCTCATCGACTCCGGCCTGGGAAAAAAGACCATCCGGAACCATATGAACAATCTCTGGCTGCTGGGCGGAGAGATTATCCGTTGGGTTAATACCTATGAAGAATACGCCATCCCGCCGGCCGAAAATCTCCGAAGAAACGTTGACGAGGAAGGCGGCCCTTACTGCCGCCATTTGAATACGGAAGCCGAGCAAAGATCATTCGACTCGACCTGCCGAAAGCTGCACCGGTTTCTGTGCCTAAAGCAAGAGGCATTATTGGATGAATCAACCTGACGGTCTGACGGAAGAAGAAAGCAGGTTTCTGGTGACAACAACGCAACAATGCAACACCGTCCCTCAGACCAAAGACTCGACCCGGTTTCAATGGCATGACGTAAGAAAAATTGACCATTATTATCTCTCGGTAAACGCGATAACGAAGCCGATGGAAATAAAAGAGGACAAAAAAGCGTTTGGGGATAATCAATGAAAGAGGAATTCATGACGGGCAAACCGACAAAGCCGAATAGCAGGTTGGCAGGACATTACGATTTGATCCTTGGGGATATCTCCAGTCTCATCGAGGCGGCCAGGCTGACGGCGGCCCTTTCAATCAACAGCATTATGACGGCGGCTTATTGGCTGATCGGGCGGCGGATCGTGGAGTTCGAGCAGAAAGGCAAAGAGCGCGCCGATTACGGCGAAGAACTCCTCGAACAGCTTTCAACAGATCTGGGCAGCCGCGTTGGTCGGGGATTCGGTGTGGATAATTTGCAAAGAATGCGCGCTTTTTACTTATGTTATCCCCCCGCAAAAATTTACGCGACACTGTCGCGTAAATCTCAATATCATGAATTGCTGCCTGGGAAATCCTCGACAGCGTCGCGTAATTCTGATCTGGCGCTTCCGGATAAATTCCAGATGAAGTCTGGAAAATCTCTTGGGCGTGAGCTCAAGATAATCGCAGAGTGCTTTCCCCTCCCGTGGTCTGCTTATGTGCGCCTGCTTGCGGTCAAGAACGAACAGGCTCGAAAGTTCTACGAGACCGAAGCCTTACGTGGCGGTTGGTCGGTGCGGCAACTCGACCGACAGATCAATTCCCAGTTCTACGAACGGACAGCCCTTTCCCGAAACAAGGCAGTCATGTTAATCAAGGGGGAAAAGACTGGTTGATTAATTTCGGGGGGAGCCGGACATACGAGTTCTCGGATTTAATGGTTCTGCTCGGCATAGGAAATATTCTGGGGACCATCTGTTCCTCGCTGCATCCCATCAGCGAGATCTGCCAACAAACAGTTAGAGATTCTGGGAACGGGATTTTGGGAGACATTATTAATGCACGGATCTCGGCGGTCCGAGAATATGTTTCAATAATCTTGGGGGCAAAGCAAAATTCCCTAGGCGGCGCCTTAAAGAACCATTACTCAAGTTAAAAATAGCGGCCGTAAATCTTCTGGATAAGATACTGTTGGAGATCAGCGTTTTCTTCGGGGAACTCATTGAACTGCTACAGAGAGATCAGAAAAATATTACGGAAGCCACCCGCATCTGTATTGAATTTAACCCGGATCTGAAGGAAGAAAAAATTGAATGCCTCCGGGAGCTGGAAAAGGCCGAAGAGAAATTCAAGAAAGAAGATGAAGGGAAAGCTCCCCTGAAAACCGAAACTGAGCCTAAGCCCCCGTTCGCGGCATTAGACATGAAAGGGGGCTTTAGAGAATAACAAAGCAGTACGTCTTCAAATCACAAATCACTTTTACAGCAATTGTGATAAAGTTAATAACGTTCTCTAAATAGAAGGGGTGATTATGATTATTATGTCGGACAGAAAACTTATTGAAGTTCCGTTCGATAACGAACAGGAGATTGAGGATGTTGTACTCACCAACTTCGAGCACTTCTTCGGGCCGTCGTCGATCCTGATCCCGAAGGCCAAGATCAAAACCAAGGACGGGTTTGGGACGATACCGGATGGATTCGCGATCGATCTGGCCTCGCGGAGCTGGTACGTGGTCGAGGTCGAGCTGCTCCGGCACAACGTTTGGACCCACATCGCCCCCCAGGTTTCCAAGCAGCTTATCGCGGTTCGGCGGCCCGATACCGGCAAGCTATTGTCGGAAATCATCGTGGAGATGATCGCCGAATCAGAGGAGATCAAAGAGAAGTTTCATGATGAGGGGATTCGGGAGATCAATATACGTAAGGTCCTTGGCGAGATCTTCGCAAAACCGCCGATTATAGGGATGCCGATTGACGCGGTATCCGACGACCTCCGCGAATGGGCCGAAACCCTGAAGAACGATAGCCGGCTTTGGATTGTCCGGAAGTTCATCGAATATGGAAAACCGGAAGTCGTTGCCTACGACATCCCCGAGGAGTTTCGCCCGGCAGTTGATACTACAGAGCAGGATGCCTCTCGAAAAGCCGGCCTCAAGTATTATGATGTCAGAATTGCGGACCTGATTGAGGCTGGCCTCCTTACCCCGGGGGAGGAACTGATCCACAGCTACAAACCTCGGGGCGCCCAGAGAAGGATGGATACAGCCAGGGTAGGGAAGGATGGAAAACTCGAGGTTCTGGGAGAAAAGTTTTCCAGCCCCTCTTACGCTGCCCTCTATTGCATTAACGCCGCTGGGAGTTCCCGGAGAACGGTCAATGGTTGGACCAGTTGGAAGGCTAAATCGGGTAAAATCCTGGCCCAGCTCCGTTCAGCCTATCTTAGCCAAAAGGAAAAGGAAGCCGAGCAGGAATAAAGCAACCATGTCCCATAGGTTCTATCTTCGGGTAAAGCCGGACACGGTTTACACATGTATCGGCAAGAAAGGATTGCTTGCCCACAAGATTGGCAGGCCATAGAAGATGAAACGGAGCGAGGTAAACGCCTGGGGCCGAAGCGGCAACGTAGCCTCTGAGAGAAAAAAGTAAGTATGGCAACGGTTCTGGACAAAGGAAAGCTTAATAACCTCGCCAACGAAATCTGGAAATCCGCTGAACGCTTGCGCGGGAAGTTTAAGCCTTACGAATATCAGAACGTTATTCTGCCTATTATCGTCATTCGCCGCCTGGAATGCGTGCTGATCGCTTGGCGAGAGGAAAAGCGTGATGAGGTGTCGGCTAAACGGCCCAAGATTGCCGAAAAGGAACTCGCCAAGCTGGTGAAAGGCATGGAAACCGGCACGGCCCCGTTTTCCAACAAGACCGACTGGACGCTTCGTAAGGTTTACGAAGAAGATCCCACACTCCTGGAAGATAACTTCCGCGCTTATATCAACGGTTTTTCCAAGAAAGTTGACGACATCATCGAGCACTTCAACTACCGGGCCACTATCAGTCAGATGGTGAAAAATAACCGCCTGGCGCCAATTCTGAGCCAGTATAAAGAATTGGAGGTCGGCCCGGACAAGCTGTCGAACCTCGAGATGGGCTACATCTACGAAGAACTGCTCCGGCGGTTTTCGGAACAGAGCGGAGAAGATGCCGGAGAGCATTTCACCCCGCGCGAGGTCATTCGCCTGATGGTCGAGCTCATAGAGATCCCCATACCGGAGAAGCATCTCTCCATCTACGACCCCGCCGCCGGAACCGGCGGCATGTTGTCGGTGGCTAAGGAACACCTGCTCGCCCGCGCCTCCACGCCCAAGGAAAAGGTGGCCGTCGAGAAATACGTCACAGTTGATGGGCAGGAGCTTTCTCCGACGAACTATGCTATCTGCCAAGCCGATTTGCTCATCAAAAACGATCAGCAGGCCAAGGTGCATCTTGGCAATTCGCTCATCCCGTACGACTCTCACAGCAAAGAGCCTGGAGACCATTATCCCGAATCAAAGTTCAATTTCGACTTCATGCTATCCAATCCGCCCTTTGGCGTTACCTGGGGCGGCAAAGATGGATATGAGGCTGAGGCGCGAAAATTGGAGACTACCCGCTACCAGGCCGGGATGCCGCGCGTGAACGACGGCGCGTTGCTCTTTCTCCAAACCATGCTCGCCAAAATGAAACCCGCCAAACAGGGGGGCAGCCGCATCGCCATTATCTTCAACGGTTCGCCCCTCTCTAACGGGAACTGCGGTTCTGGTGAAAGCGAAATCCGCCGCTGGATTCTGGAGAACGACTGGCTTGATGCCATCGTTATGCTCCCCGACCAGCTTTTCTACAACACCGGCATCTTTACCTACATCTGGCTTTTGCGGAACAATAAACCAGCGGATCATCGCGGGCGCGTGATGCTCATAGACGCACGTCAGCAGTTTGAGAAGGAACCAAAGTCATTCGGTAATAAGCGCAACCGTATCACTGACGCCCATCGCGCTTGGATCGAAGAGCGCTATCGCGATGGCTGGAAGAAGGGCTTCGCCGACGAGCAGGTGAAGATTTTTCGGCGGGAGAATTTCGCTTACCACAAGATCAGCGTTGTCTTTTGGCAATTCGATGAAAACGATCAACCGGCGATCGTCACCGAACCGTATGAGAAGGCATTCACCGCAGCAAATCTCAAGAAGGAGCAGGAGTTCTACAATAGCGACTTAACCTTTCACGTTCGGATCAGGGCAGGGAAAGATGAGAAAGTCGCGACGCTCATACTCGCTCCGAACGATAATGCATCCAAGAAGTTCAAGATTCTGATGGAGAACAGCCCGGAAATCCTCTCCGTTGAATGGACACATCGCCAGTACATTCAGGATGACGAATACATCCCGCATGGTGAGGACATCGAAGCGTTTCTGAAGCGGGAAATTGCCAAGCCCATTATCGGTTGGGAGGACAGCCCCCAGCTCGGCTACGAGATTTTGCCGAATAAGTACTTTTACCGCTACCAGCCTCCCAAGCCTGCGAAGGATTTACTGGCCGAGTTCTGGCGGCTGGAGAAGGAGGCGGAGAAGATGCTGGATGGTTTGGCGACGAGCACAAGATGAACAATCAGCACGACAGCTTCCTGGATTCCTTGCCTCATGGTTGGACTTTCGACCGGCTCAAAGATGTTGCCGCGCTTCGTAACGATAAAACTGACGAGGCGAGCGCGGATGAGGATTATCTTGAGCTAGAAGACTTGGAATCTGGCACAGGGCGAATCCTAAACCGCCGCAATACGCTTGAGGTCGAAAGTGCGGTCACGCTGTTCAAAAAGGGTGACGTGCTTTTCGGTAAGCTGCGTCCTTACCTCGAAAAGTATTATGAAGCCGAATTTAATGGCAAATGCACCGGCGAAATCCTTGCATTCAAGCCGGAGCGGATATCGAGCCGTTTCCTCTTCTACTGCGTTGGGTCGCGCTGGTTTATCGAACTCTGCAACGCACTCGCCTATGGTGCGAAGATGCCGCGCGTCAGTTGGCCAACGCAGCTATCTCAATTCAACATCCCGCTACCGCCGCAGCCGGAGCAACAGCGAATCGCGGCATATCTGGATGCGAGTTGCGCGGCGATTGACGCGGCGGTGGCTGCCAAGAGCCGGCAACTCGAAACGCTTGACGACCTCCGCAAGACCATCATTGCGCAGGCAGTCACGAAGGGATTGAATCCGACCGTCGCAATGCAGAGGACCGGAGTCGATTGGTTCGGACAAATTCCGAAGAACTGGCGTTGTGAACATCTCAAACGATTTGCGACACGCATTCAGACCGGCTGCACGCCGCCGACCAACACGCCCGACTATTATTTCGACGGAACGATCTCTTGGTTCGCACCCGGCAGCTATGACGGCGACATTGAACTGCGCAAACCGCGCAAACTCATCAATGAACTTGGCCGGCGCGATGGCGTGCTAAGAATGTTTCCCGCCAACACTGTTTTCCTCGTAGGCATCGGTGCGACGATTGGCAAGGTGGGGCTGATTCGACAGGAAGCAGCGTGTAATCAGCAAATCATCGGCATCGTGTCAAACCACCGGATGCTTGGCCGCTACCTCGCCTACCAGTTCAAGATTTACGAGGACGTCATACATAGCATCGCATCGGCGACGACTCTCCCGATTTTCGATCAAGTTAAAACAGGCTATCTTCCGACACTCCAGCCTCCCCGCTTCGAACAAGGAGCCATTTGCGCTTTCCTCGACGCAAAACTCGCGGAGGTGAAGCGCATCGTCGCCGGTATTGAGACCCAAATCTCCACACTCACCGCATACCGCAAATCTCTAATTCACGAGTGCGTCACTGGCCAGCGGCGGGTGACGGAAGCGGATGTGAGGCGGGCGGGTTCAGATTGTAGTTGCATTTTGTAAGGAAAACTGGTCATATTTCCTTACAGAATTATTGCCGTGTCAATATGCAATCAATTGATAACAAGATGGTTGCGCGTATACGTGGTTATGGCAGGGGCCGGTGCTTCTCTCCGGCTGATTTTAAGGATATTGGTAATACTTCCGCCGTATGGACAGCATTATCCCGCCTAACCCAGCGTGGGATCATTCGCCGGGTGGCGCAGGGGCTTTACGATTTCCCCCGAAAGCATCCTGAGATTGGGACGCTCTCGCCCAGTCCGGATACTGTGGCTCAAGCGTTGTCGAGAAGCCGATCTATCCGCATTCAACCCACCGGCGCTTATGCGGCTAATCTTCTCGGCCTTTCGGAGCAGGTGCCGGCCCGCATTGTATTCCTGACCGACGGCGCGCCGCGCCGTGTCCGATTTGGTAACCAGGAAATCGTTTTGCGGCGCACGACGCCTCGCAATATGGCAACCGCCGGTCGCATCAGCGGTACGGTAATCCAGGCGCTTAGATTCATTGGCAAAGATCGAATTGTCCCGCAGCACATAAATATACTCAAAAAGAGGTTAAACGGCCGGGAGAAGCGGGAACTTCTCAAGGATCGCCAATATGCTCCTGGCTGGATGCGGCGCCCGTTGATGGAAATCGCGGAGGGGGAGGGGATGCCGCATGCTTGAGTTTGCCTGCAGGCCCAGGGATGAACTTGCGCGAATTTTCCGTGAGGTGGGAGCACAGCGCACCATCGGTCCATATATCGTCGAGAAGGACTTCTGGGTTTGCTGGCTTTTAGGGCTGATTTTTACCGATGCAAAACTCGTCGGACACCTAATTTTCAAGGGTGGGACATCGCTATCGAAAGTGTTCAGCATTACTAAACGGTTTTCGGAGGATATTGACCTCTCCGTAGATCCGGACTGGCTCGGCTTCAGCGGTAAAGCGAGCCCTGAAGCCGCGCCCAATCGGTCGCAGTTCGACAAGCGCATTAAAGCCCTTGAGGCGTCCTGCGCCGCGACGGTACGTGACCGGTTCTTGCCGGTTTTGGTGCGGCACATTGTCAAGCACCTGCCGGGCATAGCCTCGTCGGCGCTCACGTTCGAAGTGGACCCGGCAACGCATTCCCCGGTTCTGTTGTTTGCCTATCCGCGGGCCGGTGATACCACCGGCTCATTGCGACCGCAGGTGAAATTAGAGTTCGGCTCGCTTTACGACCAGCGGCCCACGGGCAGTCACACGGTTATACCGCTGGCGGCGGAGGTTTTTCCGGCCATGTTTCGTGAGGCGGCGTGTCCCGTGGTGGCGCTCGAAGCGGAACGGACTTTCTGGGAAAAGGCGACGATCCTCCATGCCGAATATCATCGTCCCGCGGATAAGCCTCCGCCCGTCGGTCTTTCGCGTCATTACTACGATCTGTATTGTTTGAGCCGAAGCACGGCCGGGGAAAGGGCGCTGGCGGACACGAATTTGCTCACCCGAGTGCGCAAACACAAACAAACATATTTCCGGTCGGTCTGGGCGCATTACGACACGGCCATACCCGGCGCTTTTCGTCTTGCTCCAAACCCTGCGCGTCGCCCGGCAATCGAACGGGACTACCGTGGCATGGCGGATATGTTCATGGCTACACCGCCGGCTTTCGTCGCGATCATGGCGCAACTGGATGCGGTTGAGAGGCGGATCAATGGCGCGTAAGCGACAACCCGAGCTGGGTTTCCAGGATCACATCGCGGAGTTTCTGGTCCGCGAACACAGATATAGCGTGCTCGAACAATCCGATATTTCGGACAAAGAGCACTTCATTGCCGAAGATCAACTCTGGGCCTTTCTCATCGCCACTCAGACCGATACGCTGAAAAAGCTGGCGGAAGATTACGGCACGGACGCGCGGGACGAGATATTCCGTTCCCTGCGCAAGGAGCTGGAGCATACTCCGCTGTGGCTCCTCCTTCGCCACGGGTTGCAGGTGAGGGGATTGGAATTCCATCTCTACTACCCCAAGCCGAGGTCCCAAGAGAGCGCGGCCCAGGAGAAATATTCAGAGAACCGCATCACCTTCCGTCCGCATTTCTACTTCGGGGAAACGAATCAGGAGATTGACTTCGTGCTTTTCCTCAATGGTCTGCCCATCGTGGCATTGGAGGTAAAACACGAGAAAAATCAAACCGTACATGATGCCGTCGCGCAGTTTACCGCCCGGGACCACACCCGGAAGATCTTCCAATACCCGTTTCTTTACCTCGCCGCCGACACCAGTGACGTTATGGCCGCCACCGATCCGCGCCGGGAGCAGAACTTCCGCTGGCACAACACAGGTTTGACCAACAAAGCGGAGATGGATGGCGAATACCCCGTGGAGTTCCTCTACCGGGAAGTTTTATCCAAGGACCGCCTTCTCGAAGCGCTTTCGTTTTTCCTTATCTACATTCCAAAACGTGAAGCGGAAGCCGATAAGCCGGTGCGCCAGGCATCCACTATCTTTCCCCGCTACCATCAGAGCCGCATGGTGCGCCGCGTGGCGAACGACGCTTTAGATTATTTCAATAAAACCGGCGAGATCGGGCGGAAATACCTCATCAGCCATTCAGCCGGCAGCGGGAAGACCCTCTCCATCTGCTGGCTGGCCGATCGACTTCACAGCTTATTCAAGCCTGGGACCAGCGAGAAACTGGTGGATATGGTGTTCATCCTGACCGACCGGAAGGCGCTCGATAAAAACATCAAGGACGAGGTGGAAAACTTCACCCATCTTAAAGATGTAATCGGGCTGGCGCGGAAGGCGGACAACCTCCCACAGTTCATGAAGAATCGAAAGCCGATTATCGTAACGACGCAGCAGAAGTTTGAGTGGGTTTTGGAGGAGATCGAGAAGAACGAGGATTTAAGGAAACTACGCGTGGCATTTCTGATCGATGAGGCGCATCGGTCCCAGGAGGGCAAGATGGGGGCGGCCATCCGGAAACCCTTCCGCGAGCAAGCGGTCCCCACCGAAGTTGATGCGGATGCCGAAGAGGAGCCGAGGGATGAAGAAGAAGAAATCGCCCGCATCATCCACGAGCACGACCGGAACCAACTTTTTGTGGCCTTCACGGCGACACCTGCCCCGGCAACCGTGACGCTTTTCGGGCAGGATTTCGACACATACACGGAAGCGGAGGCCATCGCCGAGGGTTATATAGTGGATGTCGCGGCGAGCATCATCTCATACAAGACACTCTACCACCTCAAATGTCGGGTGGTGCCGAAACCGGATGCAGAGAAGCTATATCCCAAAGGCGTGGTGGCCAAAGCGCTGAAGAACGTGGCGTTCCAAGACGACGGCTTAATCCAGTATAAGGCCGAAGTCATGCTTCGCATCTTCGATGAGAATGTAAAGCCTCTTATCAACGGGCGAGCCAAGGCGATGATCGTAACGAGTTCGCGCGTGGCCGGGCTGAGATATTTCCAGATTATCAAGGAAAAGCTTAAGGAGCGCGGGGCGGACTACAAGGCGCTGTATGCGTTCTCGGATTTCGTCCATCCGCAGACCAACGCGGCGATCAGCGAATATGCGGTGAACGAGTTGAAAGAAGGGGAGCAAATCGAGGACCGGTTCGAGGGTGAAAATTATCGGTTGATGGTAGTGGCGAACAAATTCCAAACTGGTTTCGATCAGCCTCTTTTAGCCGGGATGTTTCTCGACAAGCCAGTGATGGACCGTAACGCCGTGCAGACCGTCTCACGCCTGAACCGCAAGGCTGAAGGGAAGCAAGACGTTGTAGTGGTGGACTTCACGAACAACGCCCGGGCGATCCTCAAAGCTTTCGTCAAGTATCGTAAAGGCGCGCCTTTTGAAGCGGAGGAACCGGATAAAGACCAATGCGTCAAGCAATATAGAGAAATTCTGGCGGCAGGGATTTTCACTCATAATGACGCCCGGAATTTTATGAAGCTTCTCACGGCGGGCAACGATGCACAGGTGCAATTCACCGTGAACGGACTGCGGACACGGTTTCACGCCAAGGTGGCTGAATTGGAAGATCGGAAGGATTACGTCTACCTGCTCGCGCGCTTTGTGAAGAGTTTCCATTTTCTCACATGCTTCTTCACGTATCCGCAGGAAATTCGAGAGTTCGCGGTATTTGCCGAATACGTTGGGCCTCAGCTCATAAAGCAGGGCAGTGTTTCCGATTTAATGAAGTTAATCCGGGAAACAGAGGTGATAAAAGCGGCGGTTCAGTACCAGGGCGAGGTGCGCAGTGTCGGCACGGTGAAACTGAAGTCCGGTACAGGCGCCAAAGGAGGCGGCCCACCGCCTAAGAAAATCTCTGTGCAGGACATGATCGCTGAAATCCAAGCTAAGTTTAGCATCACCGATGAAGAGGCTCTCTACATCAAGGAAGTGACGGAGGAAAAAACCAACGATCCCGCGATTCAGATAACAGTTCGGGAGAATAAAGAAGACCCGGTATTTTTAGAGGGGCCCTTTCAAGGGCAGGTCAAAGGGCAGATTCAGATCGCTTACGCTGAACGCGCTCTCTTCGATGCGCTCGCGGATGGGAAGTATACCGACCGAGGGGCTATTTTCGACATCATGGCCTTGATGGTAATTCATCAAAACTTGTTGCGGGTATCCGCCGCGTGACGAGCATGAGCAAAACAATCTCCCAGATTCCCAAACAAGACCGTCCGCGAGAGAAACTGCTCTCCAGGGGCGCCGGAGCTCTTACCGATCAGGAATTGCTGGCCATTCTATTGGGCAAAGGTATCGCCGGTATAGATGTTATGACTCTGGCTGGAAAGTTGCGACGCGTCATGGACGAAAAAGGACTCGCGGTCCGGAGTGAAGACCTCACACAAATCGATGGGGTAGGGGAGGCTAAGGCTACTCTGCTGCTCGCCGCCATTGAATATGCCCGGCGCCGAATAAAGCCTGAAGGACTGAAAATAGAAAAACCGGCCGATGTGTTGCCTTTACTCCGTCATTATGCCGACCGCAAGCAGGAACATTTCCTGTGCGCGTCTGTGAATGGGGCCAATGAAGTGATGAACATCCGCGTTGTTTCGATCGGCCTGATTGATCGAAGTCCGGTCCATCCCCGGGAAGTCTTTGCCGATCCGCTTATGGATCGGGCATGCGCCGTAATACTTGCTCACAATCACCCGACGGGAGCCCTGGAACCCTCGGAAGCGGATGTTGAAACTACGCGGCGATTACGCGAAGCCGGGGAGCTTATGGGTATAACGGTGCTGGATCATCTGATCTTCAACCGATCCGGATATTTCAGCTTCCTGGAAAAAGGAATTCGGTTCTGAATCCGTGCCCTTGAATGCGGGATTTTGCCGTTACTCAGCTGGAGCACTTGGAGGAACTGGCCATGGTTGCCAAGGTGCACAAGAATCGCGATGAACATTTAGTGCTGTGACTACCACATGGATAAATCTCAGCATTCCACTTTCACCTGGCTGGACTATTCCGAGCATGAACGCCGGAAGATGTTGGAGGTCATCCATTCGTTTGACGAGAAGGGCACGCGGGATGAGTTGGGCATCGGGACGATTCGCGACGGCGTGGCCGATTTGCTGTTTCCCGGAACAGGAACGGTGCAAACGCGGGCGCGATACTTCCTGTTTATCCCGTGGATATATCTGGGACTGGAACGCAAAGAGACGCCTTCCCGCGAAATAGCTGAACGGGCACGCAAGCGTGAGACAGAACTGATCTACGCGTTGGAGAAAGGCGGGGAGAAGAACAAAGGCATTGTCGGCCAGGATGCGCGCGAAGAGCTACATCGTCTGGCCAGCAACATCTACTGGCAAGGGCTCGGCGCATGGGGCGTTCGACGATTTCCCGGCTCCCAAGACCAATACCACCGATGGCTGGACTCCTGGTACCGGCAGCAAGCTGAGTATACGAAAGTTGACAGAGGAGAAAGCGGTGAAGGCGGCGGATTACAGCCCAACTGGCATCCCGCCGTACCAACTCCCCATGGTGGCTGGCGGTCGAAAACGGATTTCCAACTGACGCGGATGGAGGCAAAGTTTCTACGGGACGGCATCCTGAACCACACGGCAGGCTCTTTGCTGGCTCATCTGGTCACATTAGACAAGCCCTTGGTGGATGCCGATTTCTGCTGGTTTAGCGAAGGTTACCGGGATTTCCCGGCGGTTAATCGGAACCAGGTGGATCATGCGCGGGCTTTCTCCGAGGTCATCCATGGCGCGGCGTTGATTTACAACCTCTTGTTGGCGGAGAAGACAGGCAAGAAAGACCTGATCGAATCCTACCAAGAAAGCGTCCGCGAATGGTCGGAACTGCTCGAAAAGCGCGGCAAGCGAATTGCCGAATGGGATATAGCAGAATTCTGGACGCTGCTCCGCGATCATAAGGTCCGTGTGACGCCGCGAACCCATGCGTTCGTGGGGGAATGGATCCAGCGGGTGCAGCATGCCAATCGCCCGCAGACCCTGGCGGACGACAAGGCTGTCCGCCAGCTGATCCGCCAGCGCGAAGTGGCTCTCAAGAAGGGCCTGGCCAGGCTGGAGAATCCCCGGGCGCTTGAATTGTGGAATGAGGCGGCAGGAACCGGCCGGCTTGATTTCCGTTGGGGCAAATCCCGGCAGCTGGTTAATGACATCCTGGAGGGTTTGGGCCATGCTTGAGCCCTTGGTCCGTCGGCACCTGTTCGCCGCGCTTCGCCCGCCCCCCGGCTACGACGTGGATGTGGCCATCGGCACCACCTATTCGCTCGACCTTATGGCGTTGCTGGCCGTGCCGCTGGCCTTCGCGCTCTTCGACTGGGAGGACGATTCCGGCCAGGTCAGCGCGGACCCGCTGGCGCTGTTGGAGGCGGCCCGGCGCTACGCGGGCAAGACCCATATCTTCTGCCAGGCGGGGCAGATCCATCTTCCGAAGCAGCGCTCGCCGCTCCTCTTTGAGCTGGAGCGCATCGTAAAGGAAGTCCGTCCGCGCAATTCCTGTGGCGTTTTTCACCCGAAAGTTTGGATTCTGCGTTTCACGTCTGCGTCAAAGGGTGATCCCATCCTGTATCGCGTGCTCTGCCTGACCCGCAACTTGACATACGACCGCTCCTGGGACACGCTCCTGAGCCTGGACGGCGAGCTGACAGATCGGAAACGAGCCATCGCCGCGAATCACCCGTTGGGCGACTTCGTCAAGGCGCTGCCCAAGCTGATGATGCACCCTGCGGATGATTTCCTGCGAAAAACAGTGAGCAAGGTGCAGGGCGAGTTGCGACGCGTGCGCTTCACAATGCCCGAGGGTATCAAAGATGCCCGCTTTCATCCCCTGGGGCTGGAAAAGCAACCGGACTGGTGGTTCGATGGACGATGCGAAAAGGTCCTGGCCATGGCCCCCTTCGTGGATGAGGTTTTTCTCAAGCGCCTCGCCTCCTGGACGGACGGCAGTTGCGTACTGGTCTCCCGCCTGGAGCAGTTGCAGGAGCTGCCCGGAAATCTGCTGGCCAAGTGCGCGAAGGTCCTCTACCTGCATCCCGATGCCGGCGAGGCTGACTCCGAGGTGGGGTGGAATCCATCATCGGACACAGAACCGGATGGGCCGAGCACGGAAGCCGATATCAATCAGGACACCCTGACCGGATTGCATGCCAAGCTCTACGTCACCGATGGTGGTTGGAAGTCCAGCATATGGACCGGCTCGGCAAACGCGACGAATGCCGCCTTCTCCCGCAACGTTGAATTTCTGGTCGAGTTGATAAGCTATAAGAGTTCCAGCGGGGTGGATGCTTTCCTCAAGCGGTTGAAGGGGCAAACGCGCTTTGCCGATCTGCTCCACGATTACGTACCTGAGGAAGTCGTTCCTAAGAAGGATCCTGACGCGCGGGCCGCGGAAGAACTGGCAGAGTTTATTCGCAGAGTGTTGCTCGACCTACAGATGAAGGCGGCCGTGGCGTCACTCCCGGATACCGCTGATTTTCAGATGACGCTGGTCGGTACGACTAAGAAGGACCACCGGTTGGACCAGTCCTCAAGCGCTCTCCATTGCTGGCCCGTGACCGTGCCGGAACGTGAAGCCATAGATGGCTGGGCGCTCCTATCGGGGGAATCCTTACTTTTCCCGAAGCTGACGTTTGAAGCCCTGACCGGATTCATGGCATTTAATGTGAAGGCCACCGTGGGCTCACGGATGCACCAGCTGCGCTTTGTCCTGAATCTGCCCGTTGTCGGACTACCCGCCGACCGTCCTGAACACATGTTGCGTCTCATCCTGCAGAACAAGACGCAGGTCCTGCGGATGCTGCTGCTTCTGCTGGCCGACTCGGACATCGATGTGCTGGCCGGACTGGCCCACGCCCATGGAATATCGGGTGATGGACATGAAGGAAAATGGCTTTCCGGTCTTGGAGACCTGGCCCTGTTTGAACCGCTTTTGAAAACATTGGAGCGCAATCCGGAAAAATTGTCCAGGGTGGCGCGGCTGATTTCGGACCTGCAGAAGACGCCAGGCGGCGTGGAGTTGCTGCCACCGGGATTCCTGGAGATCTGGTCTCCCATTTGGGCAGTGGCCCAATCCCTCATGGATGAGCATAAAACACCATAAACCCGACACGGAACAGGTCTTCAAGGCGCTGAAAGACTTCCAGCGCCGCACGGTGGAGTACGTCTTTCGTCGTATGTACCTGGACCCCGACCTGACGAGGCGGTTTCTCGTCGCTGATGAAGTCGGCCTCGGCAAGACACTTGTGGCGAGGGGTCTCATCGCGAAGACCGTGGATTACCTCTGGGATCGGGTCGAGCGGATCGACGTGGTTTATATCTGCTCCAATGCCGACATCGCCCGGCAGAACATTGCCCGCCTGTACATCGCCGATAAGCACGACTTTACCCCCCCCTCGAGACTGACGCTGCTCCCCCTGCACCTTCACAGCCTCAAAGATGGCCGCCGTCTGAACTTTGTGGCTTTTACGCCGGGAACATCGTTTGACCTCAAGTCAAGTTGCGGAACCGGTTGGGAGCGCGCGCTCTTGTTCCAGGTTCTTCGGAAGCATTGGGAGTTCAGCGGGCGCGCGCCCTACAACGTATTCTCCGTCTATATGGAACCGGACAATTTTATCTCTTACTGTAAATCCATGGCCAAAGAAAAGATAGAAGAAGAGGTTGCCGAGGCCTTTCTGAAGAACATGGATGAACAGGAGAAGATCGATAAGTCGGCCGGGCGATCTGGGTTGCGCCAAAGAATTGAGAAGCTCTGCGGGGCTTTCTGCAGGAGCGATTCCAGATTTACAGAAGACGACGTCGAAGAACGCAACATCGTAATTGGGGAGTTGAGAAGGCAGATGGCGTTCACCTGCCTCAATTGGCTGGAGCCAGACCTTATCATCATGGATGAGTTCCAACGATTCAAGCATTTGCTGGACTCAGGGACTGAGGCGGGGGAACTGGCCCAGAGGCTATTCGAGTATTCCGATGAACACTCGGCCGCCCGGGTGATGTTGCTCTCCGCCACTCCTTACAAGATGTACACGCTGAACGATGAACAAGAAGGCGACAGCCACTACGATGACTTCCTCGATACGCTGAAATTTCTGCTGAACGACCCTGGTAGAATCGCGGCTGTGGATCGCCTGCTGGATGCATATGCAAAAGAGCTTCATCGCCTGGGATCGGGCGGTTTGGAAACATTGGTGCGGATCAAAAGCGAGTTGGAGACTCAGATGCGGCGCGTGATGGTGCGCACGGAAAGGCTGTCCAATTCAAAGGACCGGAACGGCATGTTGCGCGAGATTCTATCGCCCGCCATGGCGCCGGAAGTGATGGATATTGAGCACTATCTCGGCCAGGCGAAAATCGGGAGCTGCCTCGGCTGCGGATCGCTGGTGGATTACTGGAAATCCTCACCCTACCTCCTGAACTTCATGGAGGAATACGAGGTCAAGCGGGCATTCCGGAATGGCACAGGGTCCAACACCGTCCCGGTTGTGCGGCAGCAACTCTTGGATGCTCCAGAGATCTTGCTGTCCCACGCGGACTTGAAGCGCTACCGTGCGATAGATCCGTTCAACGCCCGGCTCCGTGGTCTCGTCCGCGATGTCATCGACTCGGGAGCGTGGAAGCTGCTTTGGATGCCGCCATCTCTGCCGTATTACCCGCTCTTCAACGAATTCGCCCAACCGGCCGCGTCCAAGATCACCAAGCGCCTGGTGTTCTCCTGCTGGCATGTCGTTCCGAAAGCGATCGCCGCCCTCGTCAGTTATGAGGCGGAAAGGCGCTGCCATCTCCTGCAGAATCCTAAAGCCATCAACACACCGGAGGAACGGAAGAAAAAACGCCCGCTCCTTCGCTTTGCTATTTCAGATGGCAGGCTCACCGGCATGCCGGTCCTTGGGCTCATCTACCCCGCTACGCATCTCGCCAGGCAGACAGACCCGCTGTTTTTGGCCAAAGAGAAGGCATCGGCAGAAGGAGAGATGCTGTCTTTCGCGGATCTGTTTGAGGCGGCAAAGATGCGGGTCAGATCGATGCTCGGCGATATTCATGTCACCACCCCCCCGGGCAGTCCCGTGGATGAAAACTGGTATTGGGCGGCTCCCGTGCTTATTGATCTCGCTCGGCAGGCGGAATCAACCGCACGATGGCTGGACCAGGGCGATCTGCCCCAGATCTGGGCGGGAAAGGAGGATGGCGAGGAACTGGATCGTGAGAGCCGATGGAATGACCATGTGGCAGCGATGAAAAGCCTGTGCAAAGATTTTCAGGCCGGCAAACTGATTTTGGGACGGCAGCCCGATGATCTTGTGGATGTTCTCGCCCAGCTCGGCATGTCCGGACCGGGATGTTGCTGCTTGAGAAGCCTGTGGCGTTTCGGATTCCCAAACTATGACTTGGAATCCCGGAATGCCGCCGCCGCCATGGCCTATGCGTTTCTAACTCTCTTTAATCTGCCTGAGAGCATGGCAATCATACGCGGGCCACGAGAGGGGGAAAAAGCCAGGGAGCCATACTGGGTCCAGATGCTGGATTACTCGGCCGCGGGCTGTCTTCAATCGGTTCTCGATGAGTACGTGCATGTTTTACGCGAAAGCCTGGGTCGGATTGACTCACCCCCGGACAAGACTTTGGCCGATGTGGCGCAGGCGGTATCCTCCGTGCTTCGGCTGCGAACCTCGCGTGTGAGCTACGATCATGTAATTGCGAAGCCGCGGTCCCGTGTGAAGCTTGTGTCGCAATCCATGCGTGTACGGTATGCCATGCGGTTCGGCAAACAGGAGTCCGATGACGGCGGCAAACCGACACGAGAGGATATCGTGCGGGCGGCATTCAATTCTCCCTTCTGGCCATTTGTGATGGCGACTACTTCTATCGGACAGGAGGGGTTGGACTTTCATCAGTATTGCCACGCGATCGTTCATTGGAACCTACCCGACAATCCTGTCGACTTGGAACAACGTGAAGGCCGTATTCATCGCTACAAAGGTCACGCGATCCGAAAGAACCTGGCCCAGAAACACCGGCTGGCCATGACGGAAGGACCTGATCCCTGGACCGCAATGTTTTTGAAAGCACGTGGCGAATGTGCGCCCGGCACAAGCGAGATTGAGCCATTCTGGGTTCTAACAGTGGAGGGAGGCGCTTACATCGAGCGGCATGTGCCGGCCATGCCCGCCAGCAAGGACGAGATTCGGTTGGCCCGATTGAAGAAGGCGGTGTTTCTCTATCGGTTGGCATTCGGACAGCTGAGACAAGCCGACCTTGTTGATTTTCTTGGAAGCCGTCTGGATGTTCAGCAAGCGGAAAAACTATCTCACGAGATTCTTCTGAATCTTGAACCGCCGGCTGTGAAATAGTTTCAGGGGCACACCATGACTATTGACTAATGGTGGAGGGAGTTTCCCCCAATTCATTGTAAGAAATTCAGGGTCAAGTATCGACTCCTGACAGGATATAAACATTCGGAGGATTGAAAAATGAATAAAAAAGCCAAATCAATGAAATCAAGCCGGATCACGCGATTCACTTCAGAGAAGAGCATGAAAATATACCAGTTAAAAATCTCGCTTGATCGTATTAGGCCTCTGGTATGGCGCAGACTGTTGGTGCGGGGAGACGCCAATCTTGGTTTTCTTCATGCGGTGATCCAGGTGGCGCTGGGATGGACGAACAGCCATCTTCACCAGTTCATCATTACACGAAGAATACGAATCAACAATGGAATGGCTCGGGGGCAAGTTTGATCCCGATACCTTCGATATGAATAAAATCAACATGTACCTGAAAATATTAAAATGGCCTCATACGACGATCCCCCATCTGGCCCGGGTACTTATGAAACGAGATGGTGTGAGAGGATGATCGGCCTGGATATTTAAAGAGTGTCCAGGATCGAACCGTTGCCGGTCACGCGCGCAGCTTTCGGGCCTCCCGGACGATGAGCGCCCCGCTGGCCAGGCCGGAGAGGAGATCGCAGACCGGAGTGGTGAGCCAGATCCCGGGGAGCCCCCAGCGGGAAGAAAAGATCACGATCAGCGGCAGGTAGAGGACGACCAGCCGGAGCAGGTGGAGCCCGATGCTGAGGAGGGGCCGGGCGGTGGTCTGGAAATAGTTGGCGCAGATCATCTGGAAGGCCCCGAAGGGGAAGAGGAGCAGCATCAGCCTCATCCCGGTGACGGCGGTCTCGATCAGGGCGGGGTCCCGGGTGAAAATCCGGACCAGAAGGGGGGAGAAGAACTGGACCAGGACCGCCCCGGCCAGCCCGATCAGCGCCGCCAGAAGCAGGGAGGCCTTCAGCGCCTTCAGGACCCGGGCGTAGTTGCGGGCCCCGTAGTTGAACCCGATGATCGGCTGGGCGCCCCGGGTGAGCCCGATGATCGGCATCATCATCAGCATCACGATGCTGTGGATGATCCCCAGCGCCCCGATCGCCACGTCCCCCCCGCTTTTCAGAAGGAAGCGGTTGGTGACGGTGATGAAGAAGCTGTTGATAAACTGCATGGTGAAGGGGGAGAGGCCGATGTAGAGGAGGGAGCGGGTCAGGGCCGGATGGAAGCGGAGGTTGCGCAGGCGCAGGGTGAGGACCCGGCGCGGGCCCCGGGTAAAGTGGAGCAGGATCCACACCGCCGAAATGAGCTTGGCGAAGGCGGTGGCCAGGGCGGCCCCCCGCACCCCCATCCCCAGCCGGACGATCAGGACATAGTCGCAGGCGGCGTTGATGACCGCCCCGGCGCTTAAAATGACCATGGAAAGGGCCGGGTTGCCCTCGGCCTGGATCATGGCGTTCAGGCCCATCGCCATGAAGTCGAGCGTGATCACCGACATCAGAACGCGCATGTAGACGCGGGCGTAGGGAATAACGGTCCCGGACGCCCCGAAGAATGTCAGGAGCGGGTCGAGAAAGACCTGGCCCAGCACGGTCAGGACGCAGCCCGCGGTCAGGAAGAGGGCGAAGACATTCCCCAGAATCTGCTCGGCCGAGGCGTATTTTTTCTGTCCGAGCCGGAGCGAGGTCAGGGCGCCGCCGCCCACCCCGATCAGCATTCCGATGGCGATGGCGATCATGAAGATCGGGAAGGTGACGCTCACCCCGGCCAGGGCGTCGGAGCCGCCGTAGCGGCCGATGAACATCCGGTCCACGGTGTTGTAGATGCTGAAGACGAAGAACCCGACCGTGGTGGGGACGGAATAGCGGAACAGCAGCCGGTAGATGCCGTGCCCGCCCAATTCACGCGCCTTTCTCTCGATCCTCTCGGAACTCATAATCCAGGTTGTCTGTTATTTATTGATATTTTCCCGCCCCCAAACAGGGGTTCAATTCTTGCACAGTTGCAGAACTCGCTGATGTCAATTATAATGTATGATATTATAGGCGGTGAAAATAACTGAAGAGAGCAAACGATGGAAATATATTCGGAATTGAAGCAGTTGGTTAATCTATTATCAGAGAATGACATCCCTTTCGCGCTTTGCGGTGGATTGGCGATGGCTGTTTACGGAATGCCGCGTGCGACGATAGACATTGATATTATGATTGAAGAGAAGAACCTGCAAAAGGTCAAAAATCTGGCCGACAATGCGGGATTTTCCCATAGTCCCGGGAAGATGAATTTTCGCGGCGGGAAGATAGAAATAGTCAGGCTGGTCAAGTTTGACCAGGAAATCGGAGACGAGTTGATTCTCGACCTTATTTTGGTCACTCCCAGGCTCAGAGAAATATGGGATCAAAGGGAAAAACGAACTGTGGATTGGGGGGAATTGAGTGTTGTTTCCAGAGACGGATTGATAAGGCTCAAAGAATTCAGGGGAAGTGGAACTGATAAAGACGACATCAAATATTTGAAAGGTGAAGGCGATGAAGGTTGATATGTCGCCAAAAGCGATAGACAGCCGGCTGCGGCGGGTCAGCGAGTTGAGAAGGTTATGTCTGGAGCTGGGGAAATCAAAACCAGCCGGTATTGAGGATCCCGGGAAAATCGCCGAACCGTCACAAGACTACAGAGCAAGGAAAGAGTGATCATGGCCACCTAAATCCTAAATTCAGCAAATGACTCCCCCGGATCATGGCTGTGGTTGAGAGACAGGGTCGGACCTCCCCAACTTGTTACTTGGTAGATAGTTGTCTCAAAATACCCCTTCTATAGTTTAAGAGCCCCGATTTCGAGCCAGAAATCAGCGGTTTAAGATCATTGTAACCCCGGATCATATAACGGTGGTCCGGGAGGTTTTGTTTTCACCCGTCGACTTTCGTCCGGGCGGCGGGGTTGGCGGAGATGGAGGGTGAAGGCGAGTTAGCTGATAAACTGATTCACCTGCCGCGTAAAGCGGCAGGGGTCTGGGGAAGAGGAGACGGGGCGGGTACACGTTCAAACCAGCACTGACCCGCTCCGGCCGTTTTTTTCTTCCAACCTCATCTTCCGTCGTGCTACATTACCTGTTTCGGAATTTCCCCGATAGCCATCGGGGTGCGCCTCCGGCGCACAATAAATGTCGTAGCGGCAGCCTTCAGAGGCTGTCCGACAACCCCTAAAATGTCATCGCGAGCCCCGGAGGGGCGAAGCGATCTAAAAGCGTGATCAGAATAAGCTATATCCCAATTGGTTAAGATTGCTTCGTCGCTTCGCTCCTCGCAATGACCGCGAAATTTGCAAAAATGCCAATT